>CAZMPE010000006.1:21098-21455 GCA_964567955.1 uncultured Phycisphaeraceae bacterium
TGCGCGTCTTCGAGGCCCGCTCGCGACTCGTCGCCGAACTCCGCCGATTCATGGACTCGCGCGCCTACCTCGAGGTCGAGACCCCGATGCTCCAGACGCTGGCGGGCGGGGCCGCCGCGCGCCCGTTCAGCACGCACATGAACGCGCTGGACATCAAGCTCTTCCTGCGGATCGCGCCGGAGCTGTACCTCAAGCGTCTGCTCGTCGGCGGCCTCCCGCGCGTCTACGAGATCAACCGCAACTTCCGCAACGAGGGCCTCGACAAGCAGCACAACCCCGAGTTCACGATGCTCGAGGCCTACCGCGCGTTCGGCGACGTGCAGACAGTGATGGACCTCACCGAAGGAATCATCCGCG
>CAZMPE010000007.1:0-21381 GCA_964567955.1 uncultured Phycisphaeraceae bacterium
CCGAGTTCCGGCCGGGCGGGGCACGCGTTCCGCCCGGCCGTTCATGGGCACCCGACCGCAAACGCCGAGCTGAAAGCGCCGAAGTCACCCATCGTGTGGAGCCCGTCGAAGTCGAAGTCGGCCCTCGGCTCGCGCAGCGCAAACGCCGTCCGGAACGCCCCGAAGTCCGCCAGGTTCAGCAGGCCGTCGCCGTTCATGTCGGCACGGCAGGCGGTGCCGAAGTCGATGATCTCATGGTCCATCTCGATCGGCGGACTCTTGCCCGTGGCGACCCACTGCTCGTAGAGGATCTCACCCGCGTTGTTCGTGTGGTTGGCGTCGCGCAGACCCTCGACCGCCTCGCGCGTGATCGTCTGGTAGAACATCCGTACCTCCGCGCGGGCCGCGCCGAGCGGGATGGGGTAGGCCGTGTGATCCCAGTACTGCCCGTCCTCGAACGCGTACCCCACCGGCTCGGCCAGGATCTCCTTGAACGCCGCGTTCGTGAAGCCGCGCGGCGGGATGCGGTTGTCGAAGTAGAACTTGTTGTTGAGCGGGAAGAGGTGAGAGGGGCCCGGCGTCGTGCCGAGGTACGCGGCCATGTCCTCGTCGAGTCCGACAATCGCCTCGTAGATCTTCGTGTCGTGCACCAGCGTCGCCTCATGGGCGTCGTAGGCGCCGTGCTCGCGTACGAGCGCGCCGCCCTTGTCCAGGAAGCGGACGTTGATCCACGACCGCCGCCCTTCCAGATGCCCGGTCGGGAGTTTGTGCCCCGTCTGATTGATGATGCGAACATGGAGCGTGGAGCCGGAGACCGCCGCCAACTCCATGTCCGAGGCCAGACGCATGAACTCGAGATTGCGCTCCTTGGCCGCGGCGACCGATTCCGGCGTGAGCGCGGTCTCCTCGTCGGGGTAGAGATTCCGGACCGCGTCGAGCATCCAGGTCGTGGCGCCCCGGAAGTCATGCATCGGCAGATCCGGGCGGACAGGCCCGCCGATCGCGGGGTTGCACGCGCTGCCGGTCGTCGTGGGCATGTGGCAGTCCTGGCACGTGCTCACCAGCGGCCCGCGGCCGCCCCCGAATCGCCCGCCCATGTTGACCGCTCCCTTGCCGAACGTGCTCGCCTTCCACTCGCTGTACGTGCGCTCGAGCGGGAACCCGTCGTGTGCCGCGAACGTCGGGTGCGGCTCATCGAGGGCATTGAACGTGTACCGCCCGTCGGGCTGCCGATCAAAGAGCGGATTGGTCACGTCGTGGCACGTGCCGCACATGTTCGCCTCGCGGTGGAAGGGCGACTTCTCCCACTCGTGCCAGAAGAAGCCGGCGCCGAGGTCGCGGGGCCCGCGCCGGCGGTCGAGCGGATCAATGACGTACTGAGAGGAGTGAAAACCGACCGGGAGAGGCTTGATGGCCGCGAGGATCTGCTGATCCATCGGCGGGCTCACACCGGGCTCGTAGACCGGGTCCACCATCCGGTGGCACGTGATGCACGTGATGCCCTCGAAGTCGCCCGGCTCGAGCCCGGACCCATTCGTCGGATGCGAACGCCCCTCGATCCAGCCGCGGGCGACATGACACCGCATGCACAGATCGCCGACGTTCGCCGCCGCCTGCTCCGCCACCGCCAGCGCCGCCCAGAAGATCGGATCGCGGGCGCCCTGGCCCATCATGCTCGCCGCCCACGGGCGGAACGGCTCATGATTCATGTTGTAGTCGCCGTGGCAGAGCGCGCACTCGTTGACCTGCCACAACTCGTCGACGATCTCCCCTTCCTGCGTGCCCGGGTAGAAAAAGTCCCGCACCGTCGTCTGGACCTGGGGCGGGTCGCGCCTCCACTCAAGCGCGGCGACCGAGACGACGGCGCTGCCCCCGAGGATTCCCAGGATGGTCGGCGTCGCGACGAAGCGGCGGACGGCGGTGATCATGGCACGGCTCCGTGTCAGGCTCCGCGCGCTGGCGCGCCGGAGAGCAGTGCACAATGCACGCGCCGCCCCGCCTTGGCAAGCGGAAAGACGACGAATCCGCGCTGATCGGCGCGCTTGGGAACAAAAAGAGGCGCGAAGATTGGAACCAATTCAAAACAGAACGCAGTTCTGGAATCGTTGTAAACTGGCAACCGGCTCCGGGGCGATCATGAGCCCGGGGCAAACTACCATGCGGGAGTGGCGGGTGACACGCCCGTCCTTCGATCAATCCACAAGAGAGGGCACCACATGGCCGGCAACATGACCGAACGACTCAAGCAGGTCCACGGCGCGACCGCCAAACTCGCCGCGGCGATCCCCGACACGTTCAAGGGCTTCAAATCCCTCCACGAGGCGTCGAACAAGGACGGCGCTCTCAGCGCCAAGCACAAGGAACTTATGGCCGTCGCCATCAGCATCGCCGACCGCTGCGACGGCTGCATCGCCTTCCACACGCAGCGGGCCATCCGCCTCGGCGCAACCCGGGAGGAGTTCGCCGAGACGATCTCCGTCGCCATCACCATGGGCGGCGGGCCATCGACCGTCTACGGCGCCGACGCCTGGCGGGCGTACGAGGAGTTCAGCGGCGCCGGGGCCCTGTAGGGGCATCAAATCCCCGTTGGAATCCCGCGCCCGGTCGGTACCATGGAACCACGGAGGCACTCCATGCGCCGGATCATCCCTGTCGCCGCGGCATTCCTCGTTCCGTCGAACCTGCTCGCTCAACTCTCCTACGTCGAAGCCACGGGCGCGCTGGGCACGCTCGGCTGGGACGGCGGCCGGACCGTCCTCCAGTTCGCCGATCTCAATGCCGACGGCCATCTTGACCTTGTCACCGTCGGCGACCACGGGTCGCCATTCATCAACACGCAGATGCACGGATTCACCATCTGGTTCGGCAACGGCGCCGGCGGCTGGACCCTCTTCCAGACCGGCAACTTCGGCTACGGCGGCGTCGCCGCAGGCGACCTGAACAACGACGGCAAGCCCGACCTCGCCTACGGCGTCCACCACAACTACAGCGCGACCGCCCTGGGCAACCAGGTCCTCGAGGCCGCGCTCAACGACGGCACGGGCATGAGCTGGACGCCCTGGGACGCCAACCTCGGTCTGCAGGGCCAGACGTGGGGCATGTTCGGAGTCGCCCTGGCCGACATCAACTCAGACGGCTGGCTCGATCTCTTTTCCGACTCCTTCGGCTGCTGCGACGGTATCCACGCATATCTCAACAACACCAACGGCACCTGGACGCCGATCGTCACGCAGCTCGGCGGCAACTCCACGATGGACATGGTCGCCGGAGACGTAAACAACGACGGCCACCCCGACTTCGCCACCGCCCATCAGTCCGGAAGCATCCGGCTCAACAACGGGTCCAACGGATTCACGCTCTCCGACGGCGGCCTGCCCGCGCCCGGGACCGTGGGCCGGCGCGGCCCGGACCTGCGCGACGTCAACGGCGACGGACGCGACGACTTCTCCTTCGTCAACTCATCCGGCGGACTCATGGTCTGGCTCCGCACCGCCGCCGGCGGCTGGACCTCCGCCTCCGCCGGCCTCCCGACCTCGGGCCTCTCCGCCTCCCGCCTCTTCGACATGGACGGCGACGGCTTCCTCGACCTCGTGGGCGTCGGGTCGGCCCAGATCCGCGTGTGGCGAGGCGACGGGGGCGCGACCTGGACGCTCGCCGCCACCATCCCCGTCCCGACGCCGGGAACGTACTCCGGCATGGCGATTGCCGACGTTGATCGCAACGGGAGACCTGACATCGCGATCGTGACGGCGGACACGATCGGCACCTTCAACACCCGCAACAAACTGCGCCTGTTCAAGGAGACGTCGCCGTCCCCCGGCGCCTCGATCACGGTGGAAACGCCGCCGACGCAACGCGTACTTCGCGCGGGTTCAACCGGCTTCGTCGCCTGGCGTTCGAGCGTGGCCGGCGGCGCGACCTCGACCGTCGATCTCGAGGTCTCGCTCTCCGGCGCCGGCGGTCCGTGGCTGCCCCTCACGATGGGCGTCCACAACACCGGGCGCGCCCAGTACGGGCTGCCCGCGCCCTGGTCATCGACAAACGCGTACATCCGCGCGAGCCTCTCGACAACCGCCGGCAACGCCGCGCACGTGCACGGCCCGCTCACCATCGTCTCGACCGTGACGTGCTATCCCGACTGCAACAGCGATGGCGCCCTCAACCTCGCCGATTTCGGTTGCTTCCAGTCCAGTTTCGCCCTGCAGCTGCCCTACGCGGATTGCAACGCCGACGGCCTCCTCAACCTCGCCGATTTCGGTTGCTTCCAGAGCAGGTTCGCTCTAGGGTGCCCGTGATGCCGTCAACACGGCGTCGGGGAGGTGCAGGATGAGAGCATCCTTCGTGGCGCTGGCCATCGCCGCTTCGTCCGCGCTCGCGACCGATCCGATCGCCCACTGGAAGTTCGACGAGACTTCGGGCACGACGGCCTTTGACAGCAGGGGGTCGCTCCACGGGACGCTCACCGGCGGCGCGGTCTTCGCACCCGGAGGCGGCATCTCCGGCGGCGCGGTGGAACTGAACAGCGCGGCCAACTCGTTCGTCACCATGGGCAACGCCCTTCCCATGACCGCCGGCGGAGCGTTCACCTTCTCGTTGTGGATCAAGACCTCGACCTCCTCGATCCAGTTCCCCCTGGCAAGGCACGATTCGGGCACGCTCAACGGCTACCTGTTCGGCGTGAGTCCCAGCGGGTCCTACGGACAACCGGACAGGCCGTGGTTCTATGTCAGCCACGCCCCCGGGACCGAAGCCCGGGCGACCACCGTTGTCACCGACGGCGTCTGGCACCAGGTGGCGGGCGTGTATCCGCCCGGCGGCCAGTGCCAGATCTACGTGGACGGCGCCCCCGTCGAGGGCGCCGGCTCGCCTTCCTCCGTCGGCGCCAACTCCGCACCCTTCATGATCGGTGGAATCAACCTCTCCGGCACGCCCACGGGCTTCTTCGACGGCCTGATCGACGACGTGCAGGTCTACGACAAGGCGCTCCAGTCCGATCAGATCCAATGGCTGTTCGAGCATCCCGGGTCCGGACTCCCGCCCTGCTATCCCGACTGCAACGACGACAGGCTGCTCAACCTGGCCGACTTCGGGTGCTTCCAGACCAGCTTCGCGACGCTCAACCCGTACGCCGACTGCAACGGCGACACGATTCTCAACCTCGCCGATTTCGGCTGTTTCCAGACGAAGTTCGCCATCGGCTGCTGGTAGCGCCGCTGCGCCTGCTTCGGGGAGGTGAATCATGAGAACTCGGC
This sequence comes from uncultured Phycisphaeraceae bacterium, assembly GCA_964567955.1. GTDB lineage: Bacteria > Planctomycetota > Phycisphaerae > Phycisphaerales > UBA1924 > CAZMPE01. The sequence continues at coordinate 5,232 of CAZMPE010000007.1, forward strand.
TCCTGGCGCTCGCCCTCGCCGCCGCCCCTGCTTCCGCCGGGCCGGTGCTCGTCGTGGTGGATATGGACGCGCAGCGGCCCGGCATCCAGGCCAGCGTGCGCGTCGAGCCGGGGACCACCGTCGTCCCCGGCGTCCGCGTCATCATCTACGACCCCGAGGGCACCCGCTCCGTGCAGAGCATCGGCTACCTCGGCGGCCTCGACCGCGGCATCTCGTTCGGCCACATGCCCCTGAACGGCAACCAGGGTCAGGTCGTGTCCCTGAACGCCGCGCTCGGCTCCACCGTGAATCCGGCGAGCCTGGCCATCGTCTTTCCCGCCATGGACCGCGCCTTCGACGGCCCGGAGGTCCAGTACGTCGAGTTCAACGCCCCCGCGCCCGCCATCATCCAGAGCACGCCCGCCGCCGCCATCTTTGCAGCGGACATCCACCTCTCCGGCGCGGCGGCCGGCGACGTCTTCGAGTTCTACATCCTCGATTTCGTGTCGGTGTGGACCGGCGGCGCGCACGGCGCCTTCACGACCGGCGTCGGGTTGCAACTTGATACCGGCGGCGATGCCGTCCCCGACCTGACCCGCACCCTCATGGGCTTCGATCCGGACGCTCCTGTGCCCGTGCCGCCCGCGGCCTACCCCGTTGATTTCGTCGATGGCGGCCCGGGACCCGCGACCGTCATGGTCCTGTGCTATCCCGACTGCAACGCCGACGGCCTCCTCAACCTCGCCGACTTCGGCTGCTTCCAGACGAAGTTCGCCCTCGGCGATCCCTACGCCGACTGCAACGGAGACGCTCTGCTCAACCTCGCCGACTTCGGCTGTTTCCAGAGCAAGTTCGCGATCGCCTGCCCGTAGGCCGGTTCGGTGCGCCCGGTGTCACCGTCCGGCCGTGCTTCAGGGGCCCGGCCGCCCACCTGTCCGGCGCGCTCGCAGATCGGCGAGCCTGTCCTCGATCTCGTCGGCGGTCACCCACGGGCTGGGGGCGCGCCCCGCGAACTCGAGGGCGGTCGCGAGCGCCGACTCCGCTTCATCCAGCCGGCCCAGCCCGGCCAGAGCCGCGCCGTGGGCCGCGCGCAGTTCCACCAGGACCTCCGCGCCGGCGCCGGTCTGCGCCAGGTCGAGCACGGGTTCGAGCCTCTCGAGGGCATCGGGGGCGCGATCCAGCGCGACGAGCGTCTCCGCGAGGCGGGCCTCGGCCTTGAGCGCGCGGAAGTGCGTGGCGCCGAGCAGCCGGCGCAATCCTTCGACCGCCGCCCGGTGCTGCTCGTGCGCCTCTTCGAGTTGCCCGACCCGCCGGAGGAAGTGGCCGAGATTCGAGCGCACCGTGTACGTGCGCCAGGACTCGTCGCCGTCGAGGGCGCGCTGGGCTTCGAGCGACTCGCGCGCGGCGGCCAGCGCGTCTTCGTGCCGGCCCAGGCGGCCGAGCACGAAGGCCAGCGTGTTGACGGTGGCGGGGCGACCCTCGTGGTCCGGGGCGGTGCGCCGGTACGTGTCGGCGGCGGTCCGCGCCAGGGGAAGGGCTTCCCCGAATCGACCCTGCAGCGCGAGGAGGACGGCAAGGTTCTGCGTCGTGTTCAGCGTCGCCCAGTGATCGGGCCCGGCCACGCGCCGGTGGCGTTCGAGTGACTCGCGGTAGAACGGCTCCGCTTCATCGGCGCGCCCCATCTCCTGCAGCACCAGCCCCAAGGCGGTCATCGACCACAGCGTGTCGAGATGATCGGGCCCGAGGCGGGCGCGCCGCGCCTCGTACGCGGCGCGCGTCTGCGCCAGCGCCGGCCCGAAGAGCCCGAACGTCCGGTACGTTTCGCCGATCGACTGGCGGAGCGACGCCGCCACGCGGGGCCGGTCGGCGTACTCATGATCGATGGCCTGCACGGCGGGCTCGAGCACGTGGGCCGCGAGCATGCGGCGTGCCGCGTCGGACATGTCCAGCCGATCGAGCGACTCGTCAAAGGCGTCGGGCGCCGAACGGGCGCCGGGCGCCTCTCCGGCGAGCGCCCGGCGCGCCTGGGCGCGAAGTTCGTCGGCGAGCACGACGCCCAGCGCGGCGAGATCGATCCGTTCGAGCATCGACTGCTGGAAGGCGGTGACCAGCCGCAGGTCCTCCAGGGCGGCGGCGGTCTCGCGCCGCTGCCGGGCCTCCGACAGGCCGAAGAGCGTGCTGACCGCGGCCGCGCCGACCAGCACGATCGCCACCGCCGCGCCGGCGCCGACGACCGTCCGGTGCCGGCGGGCGAACTTGCGGACCTGGTACCAGGCGCTGGGCGCCCGCGCCAGGATGGGCTGATCGGTGAGGAACCGCTCGATATCCGCGCCGAGTTCGTTGACCGACTGGTAGCGCTGCGACGGCTCGCGCGCCAGCGACTTGAGCAGGATGGTCTCCAGGTCGCCGCGCAGCGAGCGGTCGATCGTGGACGGTCGCGCGGGCTCGGCGGTCCGCACGACCTCGATCGCGCGGGCGATGGGGAGCGTGCCGAGGTCGTGCGGGGGATGACCCGTGAGCAGCCGGAACGCCAGGACGCCCAGGGCGTAGACGTCCGTGCGGGTGTCGATCGGCGCGCCCGACGCCTGCTCCGGGCTCATGTGCCCGAGCGTGCCGACGATCTGGCCGGTGCCGGTGAACTGCGTCGCGTCGCGGTCCACGGCGCGCGCGATGCCGAAGTCGAGCACCTTCGGGCGTCCGTCCTCCGTCACCAGCACGTTGGCCGGCTTGATGTCGCGGTGGATGACCCCCTGCTGGTGCGCGTAGTGCACGGCCTCGCAGATGCGGATGATCAGGCGCAGCCGCTGGTCGCGCCCCAGGCGCGCGCCGTCGGCGTACTCGTCGGCCGGCACGCCGCGCACCAGTTCCATCGCGAAGTACGGCTGCGCGCCCAGGTCCGTCGGCGCGACGCCGGATTCGTACAACTGGGCGATCCCCGGGTGCTGGAGGCGCGCGATCGTTTCGGCCTCGTGCTCGAAGCGCCGACGCCACGCCGCGGAAACGAAGCCGTGCTTGAGCACCTTGAGCGCGACGATCCGTCCGAGGCGCGGATGGCGCGCCTCGTAGACGACCGCCATGCCCCCTTCCCCGAGGGGGCCGACGATCTCGTAGGGGCCGACGCGCCGGCCTGAGACGAGCGCGTCATGCCCGGCCGGCGCCCCCGCGCCCGACGGCGCGTGCGAGCCCGGCGCCAGCGCCGGCTATTCGAGGAAGCTCGTCCGGTCCTTGTGCTCGGTCATCTGGGCCTCGACCTCGCGCCGATGGTCCGTGGCGCTACCGCACTCCTCGGCCAGTACCGACTCGCGCCGCTCGGCCGGCGCGCCCGCCACCGCGTGGAAGACGGACCGCACCCGCTGGTAGCGCTCCGGCGTCATGAAGCGTCACCCCCGGCCAGGCGCCGGCGCAGCCACGAACGCGCCATCGTCCAGTCCGCTTCCGCCGTGCGCTTCGAGACGCCCAGCTCACGCGCCGCGTCCTCCATCTCCAGCCCCGCGAAGTAGCGCAACTCGACCAGCCGGGCCTGGCGCTCGTCGAGGCGCGCGAGCTCCTCGAGCGCCTCGTGCAGCGCCAGCAGATCGATCTCCGCCTCGCCGGCCGCCTCCGCCTCCATCCCCGACAGCGTCAGCCGGCGTGCCTCCCCGCCCCGCTTCAGGCTGTCCCGCCGGCGCGCGTGATCGACGAGGATCCGCCGGATGAGGGTCGCGGCCATCGCGAAGAAGTGAGCCCGATTCTCCCATCCCTCGTTCCGCTGATCGGTGAGCCGCAGGTACGCCTCGTGCACGAGGGCCGTGGGCGAGAGCGTATGGCCCGGCCGCTCGTTCCTCAGCGACGCCCGCGCCAGCACCTTGAGTTCCTCGTAGATGACGGGGAGCAACTGGTCCACGACCCGATCATTCCCCTCCCGGGCGAGGGCCAGCAGTCGGGTGATGTGCCCGGGGTCCGCCATGGGGCGCTTCTCCTGGGCATCCTACCCCGGAAACCGCCGTTCACCGTCGAACTCTCGGCCAGACGCGGGAGACCGCTGCGGACGGGCGCGCCGTCCTTCGCGTCTGTGGTCGTCGGGACGCACGCCGCGCCCGAAACACGAAAGGAATCCGCCATGAACACGACGATCACGAGAACCGCCATGCTGGCGCTGGCTGCCGGAGCCGCGTGGTCCGCGAACGCGGGCGCGCAGCCGGTGATCCACAACATTCGCCTCTCGACCCCGGGGAACCTGCCGCCGGTGGTCCAACACATCTTCGCCTATCGCGCCCGGGCGCGAACCGGGCCGAACGTGGACGAGTGCTTCGACAGGGGGGTGGTCCAGATCGCGCCGCCGGGGCAGATCAAGTCGTGCACGGCGGGCGGCTCCGGCGGCGTCCTGTCCGAGGCGACGGCGATCTCCGACGCCCTCATCCAGTCGCTGCAGCCGGGCCTGGTCGAAGGATCGATCCGCGCCGAGACCGAGGCCATCGCCCGCCTCGGCGAGTTCAACAGCGCGCACGCCGCGGCGTACGCCTACTCGAACCTGCGGGTGCGCGGCCAGAAGGCGGACCGGAGCGGACAGATCCAGTGGAGCGGGTCGTGGCGTACGACGCAGCCGGTGACGAGCAAGTCGCGCGGGCGGCACCGCTTCACGACCGATCCGCTGATCGGACGGCTGATCGACCACACCGCGGGGAATGTCACCGAGTCCGTGATGCTCAAGGCCACCAGCACGGTGAACCGCGGCGGCTTGGAGTGGGAGAACGGCCTGCTGAGCAGCACGGCGGAGGAACTCTCCTTCGAGATCGAGATCCCCGGCCTTGTGACGACGCAGGCGGGGACGCTGCGCGTCAAGGTCGAGGCCGGACAGGTAACCGAGTCGGTCGCGACGGGCCTGTTCGCCGGCAGCGCCGTCCCGCCCGTGGGCGCGGGGCCGGACTTCGACTTCCCGCTGAACAACGACCTCACCCTCGACTACGACCTGGGGGGTGATCCGGACCACAATCTCGAGGTCGAACTCGACATGGACGGCGGGAACGACGCCGAGGACTTCGCGTCGAAGAACGACTGGGTCAACGGCGGCCTGCTCAACGGCCTGGGCATGGGGTCCGACAACGCCGCGACCAGCACGGTGTTTCTGCCGCACGCGACGCCCGGCTTCAGCGCCGACATCGCCGCCCGGCGTCTGGCCGACGACATCATCGTCGAGGGTGCGCCCCTCGAGCCGGCGGCGCTCGCCTGGACGTTCTATCAGGACGGCGCGCCGGCCGGGACTCCGATCCTGGAGGTCTTCGTCCGCATCTGGGACGGCCAGCCCGGCGCCGGCGGGGCGGTCATGGCCGGAGACCTGTTCACGAACCGCCTGATCGACTCGACCGGCCTGGGCATGTACCGCGTGCTCGAATCCGAGCCGCCGGCGACGAACACGCGCCCCCTCGTCGAAGCCCTCATCGACATGACGTGGGCCCCGCCCCTCGGCCCGGGCCACTACTGGCTCGAAGTCGCGGCGTTCGGCGATCCGATCTTCGGTCCGCCGATGGCCCCGACCGCCGTCAACCGGACCGGCGACGAGAACGCCCTGCGCTTCGACGTGGCGACCGGGCAGTGGGACCCCGTGCTCGACGCCGCATCGGGCGTGCCGATGGACTTTCCCTTCGTGCTCTTCGTCGATGACTGCTACCCCGACTGCAACGCCGACGGCCTCCTCAACCTCGCCGACTTCGGCTGCTTCCAGACGAAGTTCGTCCTCGGCGATCCCTACGCCGACTGCAACGGCGACAACCTGCTCAACCTCGCCGACTTCGGCTGCTTCCAGACGAAGTTCGCCCTCGACTGCCCGTAACGGTCAAGGCGAACGCGGCTTCGCCGCGGCGGCGTCCAGTATCGCGCCGCACAACGGGACGAGCGGATGGTCCGGCTCGAGGCGTGCGCCGATCGCCGCGCGCGCCGCGTCAAGGGTCGCCGCGCCCTCGGCCGGAGCGCTCAACTGGTGTTGAAGCCGGCCAAGCCGTGCCGCGGCTTCGGCGATCAGGATCTCCGAACCCGGCGCCGCTTCGAGCGCGTGCGCCAGCGTCTCCCGCAGAAGCGTCATCGCCCGATCGTGCTCCGAGCGGGCGATCAGGACCGAGGCAAGCCCGATCCGGGCGCGCGTCAGCCAGAAGTGATGCGCCGGCAGACGCGCCCCCAGCCGTTCGATCGCGCTCTCGTACACCGCCCCGGCTTCGTCCAGCTTGCCTCGGTCGGCGAGGATCGAGCCCAGGTAGATCGACTCGGCCGCCGTACGGGGATGATCGCGGTGCAGCAGGAACGCCCACCGATCCAGCGCGGAGCGGATCTCCTGCTCAGCCTCCTCGTGCCGGCCCGAGCCCTGCAGGATGCGGGCGCGGTGCCGGCCCGTCAGCGGGCGGCCCTCAGGCTCCCAGTTCTCGTACTCCGGCGGCATCTGGAGCGCTCGATGGATCTCCTCTTCGGCCTCTGCGTACCGCCCGAGCTCGATCAGGGCCGCGCCGAGCCCGCGATGCAGCGGGATGATCGGCACGGTGACCCGGTCACCCGGATCGGACCTCGCCTGCAGAGCGCCACGAAACAGAGCCTCCGCCTCGGCGGCACGACCCTGGTCGATCAGGACACGCCCCAGGTCGACGATCGCGTTGATGGAGCCGCCCGCGTCCGTGGGGTTGTTGACCAGCCTCAGCCGGTCGGCCTCACGCAACGACGCCTCCGCCTCCGCGAGCCGGCCCAAGGATGCCTGGATCTGGCCGAGGACGACGAGCGCCTGCGCCGCGGGTCGGCTCTCCGGCCCGTCCAGTTCCTCAGCGAAACGCAACGCCTCGCGCGCCTGTTGTTCGGCGTGCTCAAAGGACGCGGCGTCCTGCAGCGCTTCGGCCAGAGAACGGAGAGCCAGCGTCGCGGGAGCGGGCCGCTCACTCGTTTCCGCCGCCGCGAGCCGCGCGATCGCCCGATCGATCCCCGCCTGCAACTCGGCGCCCGCCGCCGGGTTCTCCTCCGCTTCGGACCAGAGCACGCCCAGCAGGTCGGCGACAGCGCGGTACCGCTGGAACTGGCGGGCGGCCCGCACGATCGCGGCGCGGGCCTCGCGCGTCGAAGCCTCCGCGGCGTTGCGTGCCTCCACCGCCCGCGCCACCGCCGCCCGCTCGCTGTCCAGAGACTCCCGCAGCCGCACCCGCTCGCGCGACAGGTTCACCGCGAAGACCGTCGCCGTCACCGCCAGCGCCGAGATCAGCACGAACGCGCCCACCACCAGCGCCACCGCCGCCCGGTGCCGGCGCACGAAGGTCCGGATCAGGTACGCACGCCCCGGCGGATGCGCCGCGACCGCCTCGCCCGCGAGCTTCCGGCGGACATCCGCCGCCAGGTCCTCCGGCGTCGCGTACCGCCGCTCCGGCTCCACCGCCGAAGCCTTCAGCACGATCGCGTCCAGCTCGCGGTCGACCCCGGCCCGCAGCGCCGACGGCGGACGTGTCACGCCGCGCCGGATCTGGTCGAACAGGTGCGGCACTCCCCTCGCGACGTCGAAGGGAAGGGTCCCGGACAGCAGCTTGTAGAGAATGATCCCCAGCGCGTACACATCGCTCCGCGTATCGAAACCGTCGGGATGTTCCAGCGCCTCGGGCGCGCCGTAGGCAGGTGTCCCGAGAAACCCGCTCGCGTTCGTGACCGTCGCGTCCGCCCAGGTCTCGAACTCGGGCAGCACCTTGGCCAGCCCGAAGTCCAGCACCCGGGCACGCCCCTGTTCATCAACCAGCACGTTCGACGGCTTGAGATCACGGTGCAGCACGCCGCGCCGGTGCGCGTGCGCCACCGCGTCGCACGCCTGCGCAAAGACGCCCAGCACCTCCGGCAGCGCCCGGGCGGGCGGGCCCGACGCCCATGTGTCGATCCGATGGCCGTCCACCCACTCCATCGTCAGCACAGGCTGACCCTCGAGCACCTCCACCCCGTGCACCGTCACGATCCCCGGGTGGTCCAGCAGGCACGCCGCCTCGATCTCCCGCTCGAACCGCTCCCGCATCGCCGGCGTCGCCAGCGACCCCGCGGCCAGCCGCTTCAGGGCGACGATCCGGCGGGTGTGCGGCTGCACGGCCTTGTAGACAACGCCCTGAGCACCGCGCCCGAGTTCGCACAGCAGGACGTACTCCCCCAGACGCCCAAGATCCATCCGAGTCTCGGCCCGGCGAAGGCGCGACAGCCACTCGTCATCCGGGCGTTGGAAGCCGAACGAGTCGCTCGTGCCGGACGCATCAGAGGTTGGGCCGTCGGGCATGGGTTCGTCTCAGGCCTTGTCCTCGTCGCGGATCTGCGCCTCGATGAGTTCCTTGAGCCGGTCGCGGATCCGCTGCTTCACCTTGTGCACCGCCTGCGTGCTCGTCTTGAAACCGACGGCCACCGTCTCCACCGGGTCGCCGGCGATGAGCCGCTCGAACATCTCCACGCTCGCCGGCTCGAACGTGGCGCGCACCCCTTCCATCGCGAGCCGGTAGTGATGGTCCGTCCATTCCTGTTCCCAGGCGTCGTCCGGTGGACCCGCTCGATCGTCCGCTCTATCCACTGGTACGGCCCCCGATGCCCGGTTTGGACGCCGCGTCAGGTCGGAAACCGCGCTCCGGACCACGCTATACAAGTAGTCCCGGAAGCGCCCCCGCGACCGGTCGTACGTGAACGCCGGCAGTGTCCGGATCATCTTGAGCATTGTCATCTGGTGAACGTCTTCGGCGTCGCCCACCGACAGCCCCTGCCTGCGGCAGTAACGCAGGATCAGGTCCCGGTACTTGCTGTCAAAGGCCCGCCAGGCCTCGATGTCGGCCGGGTCCCGGACCCGCGAGAGCAAAGTCGGTTGTGTGGTTTCCGAGTGCATCGGCCCTTCGGCCCCATCCTACCAGCGCCCGCCGACGGGCCTGCACGTCCCATCCGCACTTCTTCCGCTTCCGGCCCGTCCAACACCCCCGCGCCGCCCGGTAGTAGGTGCAGAGCGGCGCGCGGCGTCGCGTCCGACGGCCCGAAACCGCGACGGAGAATCAGCCATGAATCTGCTCCCGGCCTGTGTCGTCCTGCCACTTGCGGTCACGACCCTCGCCCAGCCGCCCACGCAGATCTGGTCGCGCCAGTTCGGGACGCCCCAGGACGACGACGTCCGCGGTATTGTCGCCGACGGCAGCGGGGGCATCATCGTCGGCGGACACACCTACGGAAGCCTGGGCGGGCCCAACGCCGGCTTCTCGGATCTGTTCCTGGCGCGATTCGACGGCGCGGGAAACCAGATCTGGGCCCGCCAGTTCGGGACCAGCGCCGGCGAGATAGGCGCCGCCATGGCCACGCCGGGTTCCGGAACGTCGCTGATCGTCGGCTTTACGAGCGGGACACTCGGTGCCGCCAGCCACGGAGGCATCGACGCCTTCCTGGCCCAATACGACGCGGCCGGGAACCAGGTCTGGATCAAGCAGTTCGGAACCAGCAGCAATGACCACGCATCGGGCGTTGCGACCAGCGGCGCCGGCGACGTCATCGTTGGGGGGACGACGGCGGGAAGTCTCGGCGGGCCGAACGCGGGAGGAGAAGACGCATTCATCGCCCGGCTCGATCTGACCACACAATCGATCCTCTGGGTTCGCCAAGTCGGAACATCGGCCGCCGACTTGACAAGCGCTGTCGCGTTCGACGGCGCCGGGGGCGCGTACCTGGCGGGCTACACGTCCGGCAATCTGGCCGGACTCAACATGGGCAACTATGACGCATTCCTCATGAGAGTCGGCGCGGCCGGCAACGTCCACTGGGTCCGCCAGATCGGCACGACCGGTGCCGAGTACTCCACCTCGGTCGCACCCGATGGCGCCGGGGGCGTCATCTGGTGCGGTACAACCACCGGCGCGCTCGCCGCGCCGAACGCCGGAGTGACCGACATCTTCCTCGCCCGGTACGACAGCGCCGGCAATCAGGTCTGGATCAGGCAGTTCGGAAGCTCGGCGACGGATTTCGGAAGTGTCCGGAGGCTCGACGGAGACACCCTGTTCTTCGGGTCGACCCTCGACGGGCTCTTCGGCGCCACCAGTTCCGGCGGTTACGACGCCGTCCTCGCCCGCTTCGACGCTGTCGCGAATCAGTTCCAATGGGGCCTCCAGTTCGGCACCGGTTCCGACGACGTTTCCATGGGCGTGGCGACCGACGGCCCGGATGTCATCTTCGTCGCGGGCGGAACCGACGGCAGCCTGGCCGGGCCGAACGCGGGCGGAGACGACGCCTTCATCGTGCGCTACGGCTACCCCTGCTACCCCGACTGCAACGCCGACACGCTCCTGAACCTCGCCGACTTCGGCTGCTTCCAGACCAAGTTTGTGCTCAGCGATCCGTACGCAGATTGCAATGCCGACACATTCCTGAACCTCGCCGACTTCGGCTGCTTCCAGACCAGGTTCGCGCTCGCCTGCCCGTGAACCATGCAGATTTGAACGACGCGGCGCGTCCAGCGGCGCCGATCCGGCCGGTAGTACAGGCATCAGACAGACCGAGTCTCCGATCCGGTTGAACGCACCCCGACGGGAGCCATGATCATGAACGCCGTGATGAAGCTCAGACTGCTCGTGGCGGCCGCCGCCCTCGCCATCCTCGCCGGCGCCCTCCAGGCCCAGCCCTTCAACGTCCGCGCCTGGTACGCCAAGGGACAGGTCTTCGTCGTCTGGCAGTTTCCCGCGCCGCCCGCGGCGCCGACCGACACCGTCGAGATCTACTCCTCGCCCGGAATGCAGCCCAGCACCGCGCTGATGAACCAGGAAGGTCGCCTCTTCTTCCCCGAGTACACCGGCGGCCGCCTCGGGGTCCTCCAGCCCGCCGCCACGCTCGTCCTCCCCGCACCCGGCGGCGCGACGTACACGCTCGCCGCCGATGAGGGCGCCTTCGTGTACACGCCCCACGCCGCGGGCAACCGCTTCTTCGCCGTCGTGGACACCGGCAGCACCACCGTCGTCCCCGCCAACAGCGCGGGCGTCGCCTTCAACTACGACCCCGTCAACGACCCCGTCCGCCCGCACCTGCAGTTCTCGGGACTCACGACCGGCGGCTACCCGTACGCCGCCTTCGTCATCTGGGCCGACGGGCGCGCCGACCACATGGACGCACGACCCGATGTGCCCGTCCTCGCCAACAAGGCCAAGAACGGCGTGCCGCACGTCTTCACCATCACGCGCCCGATGGCCCCGTTGCCGCCGGGTCCGGTGTCGTGCGTCTTCGCCATGCACGGCGGCGGCGGCGAGTACCAGTTGTTCCGGCCGGGGATCCCCGCGCGGGCGAACCTCACGCTGGAGATGACCGACGGTATCGTCGTGACCCCCGACGATTCGTTCTACGCCAACATCGAGAACGCCATGGGCCGCACGAACACCGGGTGGTTCGGCTACACGCCGACCGTCGATCCCTTCGACAGCGCCCCGCGCGTGGCGCCCCCGGACGGCACCCTCGTGGTCAACTACACGCAGCGCCGCGTGCACTGGCTGCTTTCCCAACTCACGGGCCCCAACTCGCCCCAGCCCGTCGACCCGGACCGCGTCGCCATGATCGGCCACAGCGCCGGCGGCATGGGCACGTCGCACCTGACCCGCCTCCGTCCCGAACGCTTCGCCGCCGCCGTCTGCCAGACCCCGGCCATCGCCTTCGAGTCGGGCACCGCCGGCGCTGAGAACTTTCTGCGCGGCACCAATGACCAGAACCTCCCGACCAACCTCGAGATCGGCGGCGTGACCCTCGGCGTCACCGACGTGCTCACGCCCACGACGCGCCTCTCCGAGACGCAGCGCGACTTCTGCCTGACCCGCACCTACTCCGGCAAGCGCGACGTGGTCTCCTCCGCGTCCTGGGGCGCCGAGATGCGCGCGATCCTCGACGACCTCAACGACTCGCGGATGGGGTACATGATCTCGTGGGACGAGCGCGAGCACGGCGTGGAGAAGTGGCACACCGAGGATCCGACGCCCGGGCCCGACATCGGCCAGTGGATCGCCCCGGTCAAGACCCTCCGCCACGGCGCCCAGTACCTGGTCGACACCTACCGCGCTTCCCGCTCGTTCCCGGGCTTCTTCAACTCCGATCAGCAGCCGCTCCTCTCGGGCCGCCAGCCCGACCCCGGCCCGGGCGATCCGGACCTGGGTGATCCGTGGGGCACGTGGACCGGCTACTGCGAGTGGGAGGGCGCCACGATCGTCGACACGCCGACCAAGTGGGCCTGCACGATCTACCTCACCGGGCTCTCGGCGGCCTCGGTCGACAACTGCCCGGTGGCCGAGATCACGACCGACGTGACGCCGCGCCGCACGAGCCAGTTCATGCCGCCCGAGTCCACGCCCGTCCATTGGAAGGTCATCCACCCGGTCTCGGGCGCCGTCCTCCAGTCCGGCGGCGTCTTCGCCGAGGCGGAGGGCGTCGTCGCCGTCACCGGCGTCGTGGTGCCGCGCGATCCCGATCGCGTCGTGCTCACGCTCAAGGTCTGCTATGCCGACTGCAACGGGGACACTCTCCTCAACCTCGCCGACTTCGGCTGCTTCCAGACGAAGTTCGTGCTCGGGAGCATCTACGCCGACTGCAACGGCGACGGTCTCCTGAACCTCGCCGATTTCGGCTGCTTCCAGACCAAGTTCGCCGTCGGATGCCCCTGAACAGGGGTTGTGCGATTCCCGCCGGGGATTATCATGCGTGCGGCGCATCCGCGCCCCGTGCCGGCGCGTAGCGCCGGTGAAGCCCCGAAGGGAATCCGATCCATGTTCACACGCTGCCTGATCGCTCTCGCCGCGGCCGCCGGCCCCGCCCTCGCCCAGGAGTGCGCCACGTTCATTGATCCCGCCCACGTGCCGATCGTCCGCATGCGCCAGCGCGCCGGGCTCTACGAACTCGGCGCGCCCCCTGAGCACCCCGTGTTCGTCGGCCTCTCCTTCCACGTCGTGCGCACGAACTCCGGCACCGGCGGGCTCGAGCAGGCACGACTCGACCAGGCCGTGATCGACGCCAACGTGGCCTTCGCGCCCGCGGGCATCCAGTTCTGCCAGCACGGTCCCACCGATTACATCGACAGCACCGTGTACTACAACATCGCCAACTTCGGCGAGGCCGATGCGCTCCGCCAGATCAACGTCGTCCCCGGCACGATCAACGTCTACTTCGTCAACGGGGCGCCCTTCTGCGGCCTCTCCGCGTACACGTTCAGCCCGGTGCAGGGGATCGTCATGAAGAACAACTGCACCGCCCTGCCCACGAACAGGTCGACGTTCCCGCATGAGATCGGGCACTACTTCGATCTCCTCCACACGCACGAGACGATGTACGGCGTCGAGTGCACCAACGGCTCCAACTGCGCCACCGCCGGCGACCTCGTCTGCGATACCGCCGCCGACCCCGACGTGTTCAACGCCGTGAACGGCGCCTGCATCTGGACCGGAACGAACACCCCGCCCTGCGGCGGCGCCCCGTACAGCCCGCCCGTGAAGAACTTCATGTCCTACTCGACGAAGCAGTGCCGCGACCACTTCACGCCGATGCAGAACGTGCGCGCGCTGGCCACGCTCTTGAACCTGCGGACGGAACTCGGCCTCAACCTCTGCGCCGCGCCGTGCTACGCCGACTGCGACGGCAACTCCGCCCTCGACCTCGCCGACTTCGGGTGCTTCCAGTCGAAGTTCGCCCTCGCCGATCCGTACGCCGACTGCAACGCCGACGGCCTCCTCAGCCTCGCCGATTTCGGCTGCTTCCAGACCAAGTTCGCCGTCGGATGCCCCTAGCACACGATCCGGCCCGGCGCGGCCGGAATCCGGCCGCAATTCCCCTTCACGAATCCGCTCGTGTGCGTTACTCTGCGCGTGACGGCCCCGACGGCCGGTCAGGAGAGTCACGTGAAGCACCAACCCGCGATCGCCCTTCTCGCCCTCGCCCTCCTCGCCGGAATCGCCCCCGGCCAGGCCACGGACACCGAGTACGTCGAGTACAACGGGGTCCGTTACCAGGTCCTCAAGGGACCGGGCGGCACTCTCTACTCCGACGGCGCGGCGGTCCGGACCATCGACCAGCTCCGCGCGCACGTCGCGGCCCTCCCCCCCCAGGTCATCACCGGCGCGCTCGCCCAGCGGGTCGCCGCGGCGGCGCCGGGTGAGTCCATCGAGATCCTGATCGTGCTGCGCCCCCAGCCCATCGCGCCGATCGCGCGCGACGTCTGGTCGAAGGTCGCCGACGCCGTGCAGGGTTTCGCCGCGGAGATGCGCCGCATCGACAACCGGCGCGCCCCGGGCATCTCGCTCCCGCCCGCGCTCGAACGCCAGATTGCCGAACGCCCGCTCACCGCCGCCGAGCACAACGCGATGCGCGCCCTGGCCGCGGCCCGCGACGCTCTTGAGCGCGACGCCCGACGCGAGATCTTCGCGCGCGCGAGCCGGGCCGTGCGCCCCGATCAGGACGCGCTCGGCGCGTTCATCGGCGCGCTCGCCGGACGCGTCACATCCCGCACGGCGGTCGTCAGCACACTCGGCGCGACCGTCCCCGCCGCGCGGATCGCCCAGCTCGCCGCCCACCCGCTCGTCGCGACGCTCGAACTCAACCACCCGGGGGCTCCGGAGCTGGACAACTCGCGCCTCGCGCTCGGTGTGCACACCGGATTCTGGGCCAACGGCATCACCGGCGGCGTCTTCGATGCGGGCGTCCTCGACACCGGCGTCCAGCAGAACCATCCCGCGCTCTCGTCGCACCCGTTCAGCAGCAACATCGGCGTCGCCGACACGGGCACGCACGGCACGCTCATCGCGGGGATCATGGCGTCGACGGACGCCGTGAACCGCGGCATGGCGTTCGGGCTTGACCGGATCGTCGTCTCGCTCGCCGGCAGCATCACCACGTCGATGCCCGGGATGGACTACATCGCCTCGACCGGCGAGCCCGAGGCGACCAACTACAGCTTCGGCAACGGCACGGCCAACACCTCCGATTACACGCCCACGGACCAGTTCTTCGACGGCGTCATCGACACGTTCGGCTTCATCGTCTCCAAGTCCACCGGCAACGGCGGGTTCGGGTCCGGCGCGCCGACCATCACGCACCCGGCCCCCGCCTACAACCTCATCGCCACCGCGAATCTGGCGGATCAGAACACGCCGACGCGGCTCGACGACCGGATCAGCTCGTCGAGCAGCCGCGGGCCCACCTTCGGCGGGCGCAAGAAGCCCGACCTCGGGGCCCCCGGGACCGGCATCATCACGTGCAACGCCGGGTGGGCCGGCGGGTCGCTCTGGTCCAGTTGCTCGGGCACCAGCTGCGCCGCGCCGCATGTCGGCGGCGCCGTCATCCTCCTCTTCGACGCGGGCATCCCCGATGTCGCCGCGGCCAAGGCGGTCCTCATCAACACGGCCGACGCCATGGACGACAACAACACCAGCACCACGGCCGACGACACGTTTGTCGACGGCTCCTTCTGGAACCGGCGCTACGGCTGGGGCTACATGAATCTCGCGACCGCGTACACGCATCGCGCCGATGTCTTTACCGATATCGTCCGCGACGAGCCCGTGCAGGACACCTTCAAGCTCTACTCGGGCCAGATGTTCCAGCACGAGAAGGCCACGCTCGTCTGGCAGCGCCACGTCGCCTACAACGGCGCATCGTTCCCGACTCAGATCGAAGCCCTCAGCGATCTCGACCTCTTCGCCTACCGCCTGTCCGACGGCACGGTCGCCGCGTCCTCCGTCTCCGCCATCGACAACGTCGAGCAGTTCAGCCTGGGCGCCGACGCGGTGGTGGTGCTGAAGGTCAAGGCCGCCGGCCCCTTCGACCCCGATGTCACGGAGGAGCCCTTCGCCCTCGCGACGCAGGAGAACTTCAACGCCCGCACCGGCCCCGCGCTCGGCGGGCCGACGATCGCGCCCGCGCCGGTGACGCCGGGCACGCAGTTCCTCCTGACGGTGCAGGTGCAGAACAGCGGCGACCTGCCGGCGTTCGGAGTCTCGGCGACGTTCAGCGGCATGGGCGTCGTCTCCGGACCCAACCCCGCCGCGCTCGGGACGATCGGCGCCGGGCAGAACGCGCAAGTGCAGTGGACGATCGACGCCCCGGCCGCCGGCAGCTTCCCCGTTCAGGTGGCGCTCTCCAGCCTGTCGTACGGCGAGTCGTTCACCGGTCTCCTCACCGGCACGGTCGTGGTCGGGGCGGCGCAGTGCTACGCCGATTG
>CAZMPE010000008.1:0-18897 GCA_964567955.1 uncultured Phycisphaeraceae bacterium
CGGAAGCGGCGTTCGTCGAGGACGGCGCCGTCGGCGGAGGCGCCGATGAGTTCGACGGAGTCAAGCGTGACGGGCGGGGCGAGCGGGTCGACGAGCCACTGCTCGGCGCCGGCCTCGAAGGAGGAAGTGTCGCCGACGCGGAGGGTGAAGAGGCTGAACACCCCGGTCTGTGCGTCGAACTCGAGGGCCATGCGGCGGCTGCCGAGGAGGTCGCGCTTGGCGGCGATGGAGAGGAGGTTGGCGACCTCCTCGACGCTGGACTCGGCGCGGCGGGAGCCGGTGGAGCGGAGGCGCGGCGCGGCGATGCCCGCGATGATCGCAATGATGATGATGACGGTGATCAACTCGATCAGCGTGAAGGCATGGCGCGGTCGGGGGTTCACGGCTTGATGATGTCCTGGTCCTCGCCCGTGCCGCCGGGCTGGCCGTCCTTGCCGTAGCTGACGACGTCGAAGTCGACGTTCTTCTGCCCGGGGATGATGAGGACGTACTGCCGGCCCCACGGGTCGATGAGGGTGTCGGCGTTGTCGACGAAGGGTCCGCCCTTCTGGCGCCAGGTGTCCTCGTCGATGCCGCCGGGGCGCTCCCAGAGGACGGTGATCGACGAGCCTTCTTCCGGCATTCCGAAGTCGAGCGCGAAGAGCTTGAGCTGGCCGGCGAGGGTGGCGGCGTTGGCGGCGGCGACCGACTGCTTGGACGAGCCGACGCGGCTGAGGAGGCGCGGCGCGATGACGGCGGCGATGACGCCGATGATGATGACGATGACGATGACTTCGATGAGCGTGAAGGCGCGCCGGGCGCGGTGACGGGATCTCATTTCATGGACTCCTGGAGCTGGAGGAGCGGGAGCAGGATCGCCAGGACGACGAACCCGACCGCGCAGGCCAGCACGATGATGAGCACGGGGGGGAGGGCGGTGGTGAAGAGCTTGACGCTGGTTTCGGTCCGGTCTTCGAAGGCGCCGGCGGCCTGGTTGAGCATCTCGTCGAGGCGGCCGGAGCGTTCGCCGAGGCTGACGATCTGGACGAGCATGGGCGGGAAGTGGCCGCTGCGCTCCATGGGATCGGCGATGGTGCGTCCGCCGGCGACCTGGTCGCAGACCTCGTCGATGACGGTCTCCATGCCGCGGTTGCCGAGCGTTCCCTTGGTGACGCGCAGGGCGGAGAGGACGGGGATGCCGGCGCTGGTGAGGGTGCCGAGGGTGCGCGTGAACCGGGCCACGGCGATATCGCGGAGGAGCGGGCCGACGAGGGGGGCGCCGAGGAGTTTGCGGTCGATCCAGAGGCGCCAGTCGGGTCGGGCGTAGAGACGTGACGCGCCGTAGAGCAGTGCGGCGACGGCGGGCACGATGAGCCACCAATAGCCGCCGACGACATCCGCGAGGCCCTGGACGATGCGCGTGGGGAGCGGGAACTGGGCGATCTGGCCCTCGACGGTCTTGAGGATGCGGGGGACGATGACGGTGACGACGATGATGATCGCGAGCGTGATGAGGACGGCGAGGATCATCGGGTAGAGGGTCGCGGCGAGGATGGAGCGGCGGAGCTTGAGGTCGCGGTCGAGGAGGTTGGCGGCCTGGGTGAGCACCTCGGCGAGCCGTCCGGACGCTTCGCCGGCGCGCATGAGGTTGACGGAGAGCTCGTTGAAGGGCTGCCCCCAGGCGCCGGCGGCGTCGGCGAGGCTGCGGCCGTGCTCGACCTGGTCGATGATGCTGGCGAGCATGGCCTTCTGCGCCGGGGAGCGGCCCTGCCTGGCGATGGTGCGGAGGGCCTGGACGAGCGGGAGCCCGGCCTGCACGGCGGTGGCGAGCTCACGGATGAATGCGGCGAACTCGGCGCGGGACATGGCGCGCCGGGCGAAGAGACCGGTCGGCGCGCCGGCGACCGCTCCGTCCGGCGTCTGGCCGGCGCGGACCTCCATGCGTACGACGGAGGTCGGGGTGAGGCCTCGGCGGGCGAGCTCGCGCACGGCGGAGGGCCGGTCGGGCGCTTCGATGGTGGCGGCGACGCCGGAGGAGCCGAGCGTTCTGTAGGCGAAGGTGGCCATCAGACGACCGCCTCGTCGGCGTCCTGGGTGGCGCGCAGGACCTCGCCGACCGTGGTGAGGCCGAGGGCGGCCTTGGCGATGCCGTCGCGGCGCATGGTGACGAAGCCGGGGGCGCTGACGCGGGTGAGTTCCTGCGCGTTCAGGCGTTCGGAGATCGCGCTGCGGAGGGCCGGGGTGGTGACCACGACCTCGAAGAATCCGATTCGGCCGCGGTACCCGACGCCGTCGCACTTGTCGCACCCGACGTTGCGGTAGCAGAGTCCGTCCTTGAACAGGGCGAGCTCCGATTCGGCGAGGCGGTGCTTGAGTTCCTCGGGGAAGGGCGTCGGCGCGCGGCAGGCCTGGCAGAGGCGGCGTCCGAGTCGCTGGGCGAGGACGCCCTCGAGGACGCTGGAAAGGAGGAAGGGCTCGATGCCCATGTCGAGGAGGCGGCCGACGGCGCTGACGGCGTTGTTGGTGTGGAGCGTGGAGAAGAGGAGGTGGCCGGTGAGGGCGGCGCGGACGGCGATCTCGGCGGTCTCGCCGTCGCGGATCTCGCCGACCATGATGACGTCGGGGTCCTGTCGCAGGATGGATCGCAGGCCGGTGGCGAAGGAGAGGCCGCGCTTCGGGTTGACGGGGATCTGGTTGACGCCGGAGAGTTCGTACTCGACGGGGTCCTCGATGGTGATGATCTTGAGCGAGGGGTCGTAGAGCTTGGAGAGGGCGGCGTAGAGGGTGGTGGTCTTGCCGCTGCCGGTCGGTCCGGTGACGAGGACCATCCCGTGGGGGAGGTCGATGAGGCGTGTCATGCGGTCGCGGTCGGCGGCGCCCATGCCGAGCGACTCGAGGTCGAGGGTGATCGACTCCTTATCGAGGATGCGCATGACGACCGATTCGCCGTAGAGGGTGGGGACGGTCGAAACGCGGATGTCGATCTTGCGTCCTTCGAAGCGGAGGGTGATGTGTCCGTCCTGCGGGGCGTATCGCTCGGCGATATTCATGCCGGCCATGATCTTGACGCGCGAGGTGATGGCGGGCTGGAGGTGCTTGGGCGGGGGCTCCTGCTCGATGAGGACGCCGTCGACGCGGTACTTGACGGTGAGGCGCTTCTCGAAGGGTTCGACGTGGACGTCGGAGGCGCGGGCGCGGATGGCCTCGAGGATGATGAGGTTGACGAGGTTGATGAGGGACGGCTGCTCGGCCATCCGGTGGAGGTCGTCGGCCTCGATGGCCTCGAGGTTGGTGACGAGTTCATCGGCCTGATCGCCGGGCGCGCCGGCGAGTCGCGCGGCCATCTGGGCGGCGGTGGTGCCGTAGGTGCCGCGGAGGAGCTCGGTGAACGCGGCCTCGGCGATCGGAACGCGGCGGACGGGCCGGCCGGCGGTGACGGAGAGTTCGTCGGCGGCGGCGAGGTCCGCGGGGTCGAGCATGGCGACGAGGAGTCGTCCTTCGTCGAAGGCGTAGGGGACGGCGCGCAGGCGGACGGCCTGCTCGGCGGTGGCGAGTTCGGCGGCGGCGGGATCGACCTCCGGGCGCTCTTCGAGGCGCGCGGGGGCGTGACCGTTTCGATCCGGCTCGTTGTCGGAGCGGTGGGCTTGCCCGGCGCGTCCTGCTGTGGTGTCGGTCGGTGACATTCCGTGTGCTCAGGCCCCGGTGCGGGGGCGCTCCTTGGGCGGACCCATCGCGGTCATCGGGGCGGCTCCTCATCATCGGGATCGGGGCCGCCGGTCCATTGATCGTTCTCCGGCTCGGGGACGTACTCGGGCATCCTGGCGCGCTGGTCCTCCCGGAGGATGGCCATGAGCCGTTCGCGGATCCGGCCGTCGAGTTCCAGGCGCGCCTTGCGGGCGAGCCCGATCGGGTCGTCGCCGTCGCCGCCGTGCCAACCCCAGAACTGGTTGCCCTGCTCCTGCTCGAGGGTCGTGATGGCGGCGGCCCAGCGGCCGTTGGCGGCCTCCGCCTCGCGTTCGTAGGTCTCGCGGAGCGCGGCTACGCCTTTGCGTTGATCGTCGCCGAGATCGTCGAGGGCCTGCGCCGCGGCGAGGACCCTGGTCGTGTAGGAGGGGCGGTAGATTCGCGGGAAGCAGCGCTTGCGGAACTCGGCCTCGAACTTCGGCGCGTGCTCCGGGGGCAGGAGTGACGTGACGGCGCGGGCGCTGGCACGATTGAGATCGCGGAGCGTGCGGGCCAGTTCGTTGTGGCGAGTGGCCATCGCCGCGTAGGCCTTTTCGTCCGTCACGGCGCCGGACACCCGGGCTTCCTGCTGCTCCCGGGTGAGGCGCTCGATGCCGAGCAGGACCTTGTCGACATCCAGTTCGTACCGGTTGATCTCGTCGCGCAGCGCCGGGGAGTGTTCCAAGGAAATTCCGATGGAGATCAGGAGCGACGTGACGTCGACCGTCTGCCCACTGAGCCAGCCCCAGCGCATGCCGAGCTCGCGGCGGCGGGCCCGCTCGACCCGCGGCCACTGGGCGGCCTGCCGGTCGTTGAGGATCAGCTTCATGTCGCTGAAGAACTCGGACTCCAGGCGGCGCATCCGGCTCTCGAAGTCCCTGGTCAGCTTCGGCATCTCCTCGCGGTAGATGCGTTCGGGGTCGCCCTCTTGTGCGCGGAGTTCGAGGGTGCGCCAGGCCTTCTCGGAGTCGGTCTGGAGGGTCTTGAACGCCGCGCGGTAGCCTTCACGGAGGGCGTTGGCGGTGGCTTTCTGATCCGCGTCCATTCCGGTGATGACGGCGTAGGCATCGATGGAGCGCCGCGTGACCGGTGCGGACCAGGAGACATCGCCGCCCCAGACCTGGGCGGGAGCCGGCGGTGTCAGGCACGAGAGAACGAAGAGGGCACCAGCGGCGACGAAACGGGCCACTCTCGGGGGCGGCACTGTTGCGCGGCCGGCGGTTTCAAGCACTGCTGCACCCTTTCCCGGTCGGGCCGATGCGGCCCCCCGGGGTCCGCACGGGCGAGTATAAACGCCCGGCGTGCGCCGACTGAGAGGCTGATATGTCGCCATACAGACCATCATCACTCGCGGTTCGTCTGAGCGACGACCCCTTCCCAGGTAAACAGGACGGTGCTGAACGGCACGGGCGCGAAGACGCCACCGTGGATCCCGGCCCACGAGTCCAACGCCGCCGCCACCGGAAGCTTGCCTTTGACGCCGCCCGAACACGGGCCGAATAGTCGCGGCGGCTAGCGCGGGTCATCGTCCGCTTCGTCCATCCTGAACTGATCCATCATGGCCCCCAGTTCGCCGCGGGGGTCGATCTTTTCTTCGGGGAGTCGGTCTTTCTGCGCGGGGCGGAGGATGCCGAGCAGCTTTTCCTTGGCGCGTTCGTCGGCGCGTTTCCGGACATCGCGGGCGTCATCCACGGTGCTGTCGGCGGCGGCACCGCCCATCATCGACTTCATCATGACCATGATCGCGCCGCCGGCCCGCTCTTCCTGATCCTCCACGGCGGAGGCCCACTTGCGGTTGGCGGCGTCGAGATCGCGCTCGTAGGACTCCTTGAGCGCGGCGAGGGCGTCGCGTTGGGCGGGTTCGAGGTCGTTGAACCCCTCCGCCGCGCCGATCGCTTTGGTGACGTACGACTCCTTGTAGACGCGGGGGAAGCTGCGTTTGTTGATTTCGCGTTCGAAGGCGGCGAGTTTGTCGGGCGGGAGCATCGGGCCGATGGCCCGGGCGTACTGGCGGTTGATGTCCCGCATGCCTCGGGCCATGTCGGAGAGCCGGCCCATCATGGCCTCGATCCTGCCCAGATCGAAGTTGCCCATCATCTCCATGGCGCCGTCGCGTTCTTCGCGTCCGGCCTTTTCGAAGGCGACGAGGGCCTTGTCGATGTCGATCTCCCATCGGTCGAGGCTCTCGGTGACCTGGGGGGCCGGGTCGTCGAGCGCGCCGATGTCGTTGACGACGTCGATGAGGTCGACCGCCTGGCCGCTGACGAACCCGAAGCGGAGTCCCATCTCGCGCCGGCGGAGGCGTTCGACGCGGACCCACGACGGCTCCTGCCCGGGGGTGAGGAGCGAGCGCATGTCGCTGAAGAACCCCTTCTCCAGCCCTTCGAGGCGCTCGGTGAACTTGCGCATCTCAGCGGGCAGTTCCTTCTGGAAGACGGAGACGTCGCGCGTCTCGCGGAAGCGTTCCTGGATGCCGATCATGGTCTTCTGCAGATCTTCCATCGCGCCCTTGAATGCCGCGCGGTAGCCCTGGTAGAGCGCGTCGACGGTGCGGCGCTGGTCCGCGTCGAGCTTGAGGAGGTCGCCGTAGTCCTTGAGGCTGCGCCGGCTGACGGGCGCGCCCATGGACGACATGTCGCCCATGCCCATGCCGGGCATGCCGAACTGTGCGTGCGCGCCCGGCGCGGGGAGGAGGAGCGCGCCGAGGAGCAGCGCGAGGATGGCGAGTGGCCGTCGGATCGGGTGCATGGCGTATCTCCGCGTGGGGTGGGCGGGCGCGGACTGCGGCCCCGCGTCTGTTATGCGCGAGGCCGTCGGACGGTTACCGCGTATCAGCCGCCGGGGCGGATGAAGATGGCCGGGGCGTCGCTCGTGAACTCGAGAGTCTGGACGTCGCGCTGCCCGCGTTCCTCTTCCTTCGGGAGGCGTTCGCGCTGCTCCGGCGTGAGGATGGAGGCGATCTTTTCGCGGGCGCGTTCGTCGAGCTCGCGTCGGGCGGTGCGGGCGTCGGCGAGCGGTCCATCCTCTTCGGCTCCGAGGCGGAACTGCATCATGGCGCCGCCGGAGAGGGCGATGCCGCCGGACTGGCCGTTCCTTTCGCTCTCTTCGATGGCGGAGGCCCAGCGGTCGTTGGCGGCGGCGAGGTCGCGTTCGTAGGTGCGGCGGACCTGTTCGATCGATTCGCGCTGCTCGGGTGTGAGGTCGGAGAAGCCCTTGGCGGCGTCCATGGTGGCGAGGACGCGTGACGGGCGGTAGACGCGCGGGAACCCCGCGCGCCGGACGGCGGCGGCGAACTCGGCGCGCCTGGCCTCGGGGAGAAGGGCCTCGATGCGGCGCGCGTGGCGCGCGTTGAGGTCCTTGAGCCGGATGCCGGTCTCGCGTGCGGCGGCGGCGCGTGCCTGCATGGCCTCGATATCGAAGGCGCGTCCGGCCTCGAACCCGGCGGCGGACTCCATGTCTTTCTGCTTGGCGAGGAGGGCGCGATCAAGGTCGAGTTCGTACTCGTCAAGAGCGGGGTCGACCGGGGCGCTGGCCTCGTCGTCGAGCTTGAGGGCGCGAACGAGTTCGAGGAGGTTGATGGTCTCGCCGCTGACCGTGCCGTTGCGGAGAACGGTCTCTCGCCGGCGCTGGCGTTCGACGCGCGGCCAATGGGCCTGCTGGTCGGGGGTAAGGAGCGACTGGATATCGCTGAAGAGCGAGTTCTCGAGGTCCGCTGTCTTCTTCGCGAAGGCCGCGCGGGCCTTGGGCATCCGCTCCATGAACACCGTGTGATCCTGGGTTTCCTCGACGCTGCGGCGCATCTCGGAGAGTGCGGTCTGGAACTCCTTGGACGCGTCGCGGTACGCGGCGTCGTAGCCCTCGAAGAGCATCTGGGCGGCCTCGGCCTGGGTCTCGGTGAGGCTGACGAGGCGGGCGTACTCCTCGATGTTTCGTTTGCCGATGCGGGCGCTGGGGCCGTCGCCGCCCTCGACCGTTGAGGTCATGACCCGGACCTGCTGGGCTTGGGCGGGCGAGCCGGCGATCAGGGTTCCGAGGCAGAGGCAGGCGGACAGCGAAACGAGGCGGGCGTTCATGGCGGTCTCCTCACGGGTCTGAGACAGGATAACGGCGCGCCCTCGCGGACGCGCCGTCTTTCCGTTCCACTCGTGTACTGATGCGCCGGAAACGGCTCTCCGTCACCGGAAATGCACAAAGAAGCGTCCTGAGCGGGTCAGCCGCGGCCGCCGTCGCGCCGGGGCTGGTCGCCTTCCTGGCGCTGGCGGGGGCGGTCCTCGCCGCCGCGGCCACGCTGCCGCTGTTCGTTGCGGTCCTCGGCCTGGGGCAGGCGTTCGATCTGTGTCGGCGAGAGGATCTTTTTGAGGCTCTCGGCGGTGGCCTGCTCGAGGGCGCGGCGTTCGCTGCGCAGTTCGCCGACCGGGCCCTGGTCGTCGCCGCCGCGCATCCGCATGATCTGGCCGACGGTGACCGACATCTCGGCCTCTTCGGTGGCGGCGGCGAGGCGGGTGTTCACGGCTTCGAGTTTGCGGTCGAAGGACTCGCGCAGGGCGGCGATGGCGGCCTTCTGGTCGGCGTCGAGGTCGCCGAAGCCCGCGGCGGCGGTGATCTGTCGCGCGGCGCCGCTGGGGCGGTAGACATTCGGGAAGCTGGTCTCCTGCACCTTGCGGTCGAAGGACGCACGGACGGTGTCGGGCAGGAGGGCGGAGATCTGGCGGGCGTACTTGCGGTTGATGTCGCGGACGCGGACGCTGGCCTCGCGCGCCCTGGTCATCATCTGCTGCATCTGGGTTTCCATCTGCTCGCGGTCGCCGCCGCCCATCCGCGTCATCTGTCCGAAACCTTCGTCGTAGATCTTGTTGCGGTTGATGAGTTCGCGGTCGAGGTCGATCTCGTACCGCTCGAGGATCGGGGCGATCTCGGCCTTGATCTGCGGCGTGACCTCGATGCCCTCGACGAGCTTGATGACGTCGAGGCGCTCGCCGCTCATCATGCCGCGGCCGACGGTGCGCTCGCGCCGGCGGGTGCGTTCGACTTTCGGCCAGAGTTCGATCTGCTCGGGGGTGAGGACGGCCTGGACGTCGGCGAAGAACGTCTCTTCCATCTTGTTCCGCTCTTCGCGGAAAGAGTTCATGGAGGCCGCGATGGCGGTGAACGCGGCGCGGCCGCTCTGTTCCTGGTTCTGTGCCTGGTTTCGTGCCGCGTCCATCTGGTCGCGGATGTCCTGGCTGCGGGCGCGGAACTGCTCCTGGTAGCCCTCGAAGAGGAGCTTGACGACCGAGACCTGCTCGGGGGTCATGGAGAGCGTCTGGCGCATGCGGTCGAGCTCACGGCTGTCGATGGACGGGGCGAGGGCATCGCCGCCGAAACCCCCGAACCCGCCGCCGCGACCGAAGCCGCCGCCGCCCTGGCCGGGCTGGGCCATGGCCGGAGCGGCCAGGGCGATCACGCCGATGACCATCGCCGCAACGGCGCGACGCGTACCCAACCTGCAACGACCGTTGAAACCGAGCATGTAGGACCTCCTCGAACGGCGGACGACCACCACCGGGCCCGCGGCCCGGTGCTGCAAGGTTAACGCGGTCGACCATGGATATTGCACCCCCCGGCCCCCCCTCCACCCACCCCTTAGCTCCAACAAGCCCCGGGGCTTAGATACGCTCGGGGGTGACCAGATAGAAGCGGGCGACCGCTACCTGGAAGGGCTCGCCGTCCCCTTCGACCGGGCGGAAGAGGTAGGACCCCTCCATGGTGCCCCACTTGGTGGGCAGCGGGCAGTAGCTGGCGTATTCAAAGGACTCGCCGGGCTGGATTTCGGGCTGGCGGCCGATGACGCCGTCGCCCCGGACCTCTTCCGTACGGCCGTGGGCGTCGACGATGATCCAATGGCGGGATTCGAGGCGGACGGCCCGCGGGCTCTCGTTCGTGATGCGGATGCGGTAGGCGAAGACGTAGCGGCGGGCGTCGGCGTCGGAGTGATCGGGGAGGTACTGCGGCGTCACCGCCACGCGCACGCTACGCGTGACGGCTTCCGAGCCTCTGCAACCGGCTGGCGATGAAGTGACCATCGGGCGCTCCTCCGAACGAGCAACTGTAGAGCCGCCGATGCCGCGACATTGGGTGCGCCCGGTGTGGAGCCCTTGCGCCGGTCGGGAAAGGCCGGAGGCGAGATGGGCCGGGGCACGCATCAGGTGATGCGGCGGAGCTTGGTGACGCGGCCGATCTCCACCCATTCGACGACGAAGATGTTGCCGGCGCGGTCGAAGATCGCGCCGTGGGGGGCGATGAACTTGCCGGGGATGAACTGGTTGCGCGGCTTGTCGCGGAGGCCGAAGTTGCCGCCGTCGCCCAGGTGGGTGATGAGCTTGTTGTCCTTGTCGAAAATGGTGACGCGGGCCTCGAGATCGGGGATGACCATCGCCTCGCCGTGGGTGTCGAAGTGGCACGGGGCGCGCAGCTCGTCCTTGACGAAGCCGTCGTGCCGGCCGTCGAGGGTGAAGTACTGGAGGCGGCGGTTGGAGCGGTCGGCGACGACGAGGCGGGGCGTGGGGCCGCGGGTGTCGACCATCAGGCCGTGCGGGCAGCTGGTCTGGCCGCGCTCCGAGCCGGGGCCGGCGAATGTGCGGACGTATTCGGCCCTGGCGTTGTACTGGTGGATCCAGCTCTTGCCGTAGCCGTCGGCGATATAGAGGTCGCCGTTTGGAGCGGTGGCGACGTTGGTCGGGTGGTACTCGGCGGGCGAGTTGTAGACGCCCGACTCCATCGGGCAGCCCTTGGACCAGACGACCTCGCCGGCGAGATCGGTCTTGACGACGAGGCCGCGGGCGGGATCGGCGAGGTAGAGGTATTCGCGGCCCATTTCCGTGTTGATGTGGAGGCCGTGGGCGCCGCCCTTGAAATCGGGGCCCCAGGACTTGACGAAGCGGCCGCGCTCGTCGAAGACGACGATGGCGTCGTTGCTGCTGCTGCCGGCGCCGACGGTGTGCTTGATGTAGATGTTTCCGGCGGCGTCCTCACAGACGCCGTGGGTGTTGCCGTAGGCCATGCCGGTGGGCAGGTCGCCCCAGTCGTGGATCATCTCGTAGGTGTGGTCATCTTTGCCGGTGATGAGGGCGCCGAGGCCGGACTTGTTGCCGGCGTGGACGCGTGGGAGGCCGGCGGCGAGTGCGGCGACGGCGGCGGTCTTGACGAACTGGCGGCGTGTGGGCATCGGTGCGCTCCTTGGCGGGCGCGGGGCATGGTACCGCGCGGCAGAGTCGGGGGCGGTTAGGTAGCTGGTGAAGCCGGACGCGGTGCCGCCGGGCGGTACCCGGCGACATCGCACAAGATTGAGGCGCGTTGGGCATGGGCCTGTTGCGAACTTGCCGACGATTTGTGTAGGCTGCTCTTCCATGTCGCGGGAGCGTTCCAAGGTGCCGCCGACCCGGCCGCTAAAGGCGAGCCATCGCACCCGGCTGAGAGTGGGCATGGCCGCTCTTGCTGTCGTGTTGCTCGGGATGGCCGCGGCCATGTCGGGCATCCTCCGATCTACGGACGCTCGTCAACCTGAGAAGCAGCCCGGGCCGACGTCCGCGCCCGGACATGATGACCGCGCGGTGTCTCAGGTCATCGCGCCGGGCTCCCTTGCCGAGTTGCTCGCGCTCGCGCCCCATGAACTGGAGACAGTGGATATTGCGCGGATGAATCTGCTCAGCGCCGAGGGGCTCCCCGGGAGCGAGACGCTGGACATTGAATCTACATTGCGCACACTCGACATATGGGCCGGAAAGGTTGCCACGGAGACCGCGCGATACGAGCCGCGGTTCATTCGGAACCCGGCCGAGTACAACAACTCGCGGGCCGACTTTTGCATGTTGGCGCTCATCACTGTGCTGCAGCTGGACCTGGGCGTCCACTACAACGAGGCGCGGGTGTCGAACCCGAGTTTCGACGATTCAAGGGACCAGTTCATCCACGGGATGGTGGGTTGCGACAACGGCGGCACCTGCGTGTCGATGCCGGTTCTGTACATGGCCATTGGGCGTCGGTTGGGCTACCCCCTGCGACTTGTCCAGGCGAAGGAGCACGTGTTCGTCCGTTGGGACGATCCCGCGGGCGAGCGGCTGAACATCGAGGGGGCCGGCCGGGGCATGAACACGTACCCGGACAGCCACTACCGGAAGTGGCCGAAGCCGATCGCGGACGAGGAAGTGGCGCGAGGGGAGTACCTGAAGTCGCTGTCTCCAAGCGAGGAACTTGCGGTATTTCTCGCGGCCCGCGGCCATTGCTTTGCCGAGAACGAACGGTACGCCGAAGCCCTGACGGCATTCCGTGAGGCGGCCCGCAGGCTCCCCACGCCGGACTATGAGGGGTTTGTCAAGACGACCGAGGCTTTTATCGCGGCGCAGGTGCCGCGCTTTGAAGCGGATGGCAGAAGAAGGCCTGCACGAGAGGTTCGCCGCGGTCCATAGGAGCGTCGCGTTGGTAGACTCTGAAATTCACAGGGAGAGGCTCATGACATTCACTCGAATCGTCGCGCTGCTCGCCGTGCTGGTTGCCTCGGTGGCCGCCGATGCAAACCCCGAGCCAAAGACAGGGCGGTACCTCCAGCGCGATCCGATCGCGACAGGGCAGGTTGTGTTGAATGACACGACATGGCTGCACGGGCGCTCGCCAGCTCTTGCTCATCCAAACGTCAGTATTGCCGCCATGTATGGCGACGGGATGAATCTGTACGAGTATCTCGGGAGCGGCCCGATCAATCGCGCTGACCCGATGGGGTTGGTGTGGGATCCGTTTGCCGCGGCGGAAGAGATCGAGTTCGAACACCGGATCAGCGGTCTGTTGGTGCTCGGAAAGATCAACTCGTACTTCCGCGACAAGGACATTTTGCGCAAACTGCGGGCGTATGAGGGGGCCGGCTTCGCGTTCATGGACCTCATTTGGGACCGGGACGTCGGCATCCTGTTCAGCATGATCGGCGGGCCGTTCTTCTCGCATATCTGCTTTGTCGAGGGGACCGCCATTGCGACGCCCTCGGGTCCGGAAGCGATCGAGTGCATCGGGCTTGGGCGAGAAGTCATGAGCCGGGAGGATCCGCAACGTCTCGGTGTAGAAGGCGTAGAACTACCCTCTGGAGGCGGCGAGATCAGTCTTGTGAGACTGCGGTATTGCCACGCGGACGGCAGCACGACGACAATGGAGGTGCTTCGGCCCGCCAAGTTCATCGCTTTTCTGGACCTTGTGCCGGGGAGCCGCCTGCCCGTGACGCTTCGGGAGTTGGGAGTCGTTGGCAACGCGGAAGTGCTTTCGGTTGATGCGTATCGCGATCCGGTCCGCCTCGACGTGCCGGTCGTCACGGGTCGATTCGTAACGGATCGCGCCGCGGTGATTGATATTTACCTGGATGGCTACCACCAGCCCATTGGCGTCACGCCAAAGCATCTCCTCTTCTCTGTGGACCTCCAGACATGGGTCGAAGCGGGTCGCCTGCAAGCCGGCGAGCGCCTGCAGACTATGACCGGCATGGCTCGAGTGGCCCACGTAGTGCCTCGACTCGGATCCACCCGCGTCTACAACTTGGAGGTTGCCCGCAGTCACACGTACTTCGCAGGTGACGCGGAGATTTGGGCGCACAACCCGTGCAGCGAGCCATTTCCTGTCCCAAAGCCCGGTTGGAACGTTTCATCATTTCACCAAAAGGAATGGATTACCCGACAAGTCGGACAACTTGAGTTGCAATATGGCAGAGGCCCCTCAGCTGTTTCAACAATCAGGGAGGTGATTACTCAAGCCATGTACAAGGCGTATCCGATAGGCACACAACGGTTGCCCAGCAATCTCATTGAACACCTGGAGCACTTGCTTCGCCTCCTCGGATCATGAGCAGGCACGCACATCAAGCACTACTAGACGCGCTGCGGTATCCGCCAAGGGATCGGCAGCGCGCCATCGATCGGGCATTTCCAATTGGATCGGCGGCTTTCATTGAAAGCGCTTCCTTCAGGGGGCACGATCTTTCCGGACTGTCGCTAACACACATATCGATGTCTCGCGTCGACTGGCGCGGCGCGAAGTGCGATTGGACTTCGTTTCCTTGCCTGAGCGAATGCACTCTTGATGGCATTCAAGCCCACAACGCATGCTTTCCTAGACTGGAACGGTGTTCGTTCCGACAGGCGCATTTGGACGGGGCAAAGATTGGCGCTCGCATTACAGAGTGCGATTTCGCCGAAGCCCTACTTCCCTTTGCCAAGCTCGGACACATGCCGTCCGCCTTCACCCATGAGTTTCGCGGCAATGACTTCACGCGCGCCAACTTGCACGGCATCGACGCATGCGGGGGATTCCTTGCTGGTGCTTCGTTCGGCCAATCCCGCTTGACAAATGCAAGGCTGTCACGTGCCATACTTGCTGGTTGCAATTTGAGGGGTGCGGATCTTTCTGGCGCGAACCTCTGCCGATCCACATTGACACTTGTCGATGCTACAGATTCCGTGCTGGATGGATGTGTATTGTGTCCTGAACAAGCAGCCGCATTGCTGACCAGCCGTCCGACGCGCGCCGAGGGCCTCATTGAAATGGCCCCCAGCTCGGGACCAAGAACATTGGAGCTGATCGGCGCGCTCGACAACCTCGTAGGATGGAGGTTGGATTGGAGGCTTGTTTCGACAAAGGCGCATCCCGCAGAAGACATCATGCTTTCGAAAAGGACCGATGGGCTGCATGCTTCGGCGTTTCGTGCAGACAGCCGCGTGTTGGTGAGACTCTATCCGTGGGAGGGACCGCGGGAACTGTCGACCGTACTTGAGGACTTGGCGGTGGACTATGCGGATTGGCGGCTCCAGCTTGGGAGCATTTCTGTTGAAGTGCCCACGCTTGACTCGATTGATGAGATGCGACGCCAACTCTGTGGCGCACTTGAAGAGGTTTTTAGGATTGAATGAGCGCGCATGATCCTTTGCCTGCCGTTGGTGAGTCACTGTGAGCTTGCCCACCGCCGGTGGACACCTTCGATCAATGGGATACTTCCCATCGACGGGAGGTTCGACCGATGGGCAACCAGAAGTACACGCAGGAGTTCCGTGAGTCGGCGGTGAAGCTGGTGCTGGAGGGCAGGCAGAAGATCGCCGCGACGGCGGCCTCGCTGCGGTTGCCGCACAGCACGCTGACGGCGTGGGTGGTGTAGGCACGCATGGCGATTGAGATCGCGCATCGATTATTCCGAGCATTGAAATGATCACAATCGAACCCGACCCCCCTGACCTCGCACAAGAGCCGCGATTCTCGTTTCCGAAGTCTCTGGACAACGGCGTCGGATCATTCAGGAACTTCCGGGTCCGCGATGCGGGGCGAGCGTGGGTCGCACGGGTCGGCAGAGGAGACGAGGGCTGGCTCGAGGGCGCGTTCGACATCGAAGTACCCGGCCTTGTTGTTGTGTGCGGGGCGGGACGAAGCCATCTCGTTTCCACCAGCGATCCGGACGCAAGCATTGAGCTACCGGTCATGCCCGTCGTCGGTATCCACAGAGGCTCGCGGCAGTTGGCATGCGTTCTGCACTCGTTCACGGACTTGATTGGAGTGCGGCCCGATGGTTCGTGGTGGATCGTGCGCGATGTGTCCGCGGACGGCATTCGCGGCGTGCGCGTGAAGCGTGAAGTCGTCGATCTGGAGGTGTGGATGCCCGAGAGACAGGCGTGGACGGCGCGGCGAGTCAGTGTTGTGACCGGCGGGCCACCACAATCGTCTCAGCCCTGACCCGGCGGATTCGACGACGAGTCACGACCCCACCCTCTCCCACTGCTCGTCGAGCCGCTTGGGGGAGACGGGCTGGGCGGTGCCGAGCTGCTGGGCGAAGAGGCTGACGCGGTACTCCTCGAGGAGCCAGCGGTAGGCGTCGAGGGCGGGGTCGGCGGACGGGCCGGCGCGGAGGCGGGCGAGGCACCGACGCCAATGCGGGGCGAGTTCGGCGTGCAGCTTGGCGTCGCGGGCGGGGCCCGACTCCTTGAGCTTGTCCAATCGGCGGGAGATCGCCGCGAGGTAGCGGGGAACGTGCGCGAGGCGGTCGAAGGGGGTCGTCAACAGGAAGCCGCGGGGCATGAGGAGCGAGACCTGCTCGTTGATGTCGGCGACGGCGGCGGCCCACGCGGCGGGGCTGGAGCCGTCGAAGCGGGCGGCGATGGACTGGCGCTCGGCGAGGATGGCGTTGACGAGGCCGGCGGCCTCGGTCATGGAGGGGCCGATGCGGTCCCAGCCGTCTTCGAGGCGCTTGACGAACGCGGCGCGGGTGCGGATGTCGGGGCGGTCGTGCAGGAAGGCACGCTCGGCGCAGAGCTCGGCCAGCTCGCGCTTGAGTTGCTCGGGCTTGCCGATGGCGGCGTAGTTGAGGAGCGTGCGCTGCAGAGAGGGAACGAGGCGGAGCTGGTACGAGACCTCGTCGGCGGCCTCCAGGAGGAAGAGGCGCCGGAGGCCGACGCGGGTCTTGGCCGCGGCTTCATCGGGCGACTCGAAGACGCGGAGGGCGACCGACTTTTCGTTGTCCACGATGGCGGGGTAGCCGACGAGCTGCATGGACCTGGGGCCGGCGCCGAGGTCGATCTTGTCGGGGAGGTCGCCGAAGTCCCACGTCGTGAGGCCGTCGCGCTCGAAGGCGCGGGCGAGGCGGCCGAGGCCGGCGCGGATGCGGGGGCCGAGGCGGGCCTTGATCTCGGCGAGGTCGCGGGCGCGGGCGATCTCCTTGCCGTGCTCGTCCGTCACCGCGATGAGCAGGCGCAGGTGCTCGGGGATGGAGCGGGGCTGCCAGGCGTCCGGCGGGATGCGGACGGCGCGGAGCTCGAAGATGCGGCGGGAGAGGGCGTCGAAGAGCGGGCCCTGGCCGAAGGGGATGGAGGCGGCGCACTCGTCGGCGAGGGCGGGCATGGGGTCGAGGCTCTTGCGGAGGGCCTTGGGGAGGCACTTGAGCAGGGCGAGGATCTTGGCGGGGAGGAGGCCGGGGACGAGCCACTCCGGGCGGTCCTCGTCGAACTGGCCGACGGCCTCGAGGGGGATGGTGAGGGCGACGCCGTCGGTCGCCTGGCCGGGCTCGAGCCGGTACTCAAGGTTGAGTCGCGTGCCCATGACGGCGAGGGCGTCGGGGAACCGCTCGGGCGTGATCTCGGTTGCGTCGCGCCGGACGACGTCGGCGCGGGACATGTGGAGGAGTCGCGGGTTCTTCGATTCGGCCGGCTGCCGCCACTTCTCGAGCGTGCCGATGCTGTAGACATCGGGCGGGAGGCGCGAGTCGTAGAACGCATGGAGGGCGGCGGTCTCGGCGAGGATGTCCGGGCGGCGGGACTTGGCCTCGAGGCGGCGGATCTCCTCGACGAGGCCGAGGTTGTGGCGGAGGAACGGGGCGGGCTTGAGGACCTCGCCCTCGATGAGGGCGTGGTGGATGAAGAGCTCGCGCGACTTGGCGGGGTCGATGGGCCCGTAGTGGACGCGACGGCGGGCGACGATCTCGAGCCCGAAGAGCACGACCCGCTCGAAGGCGGCGACCTGGCCGGCGTCCTTGGACCAGTGGGGATCGGAATACGAGCGCTTGACGACGTGGCCGGCGAGGCGCTCGAGCCATTCGGGCTCGATGCGGGCGACGGTGCGGGCGTAGAGCTTCGTCGTCTGCACGATCTCGGCGGCCATGACCCACTTGGGCGCCTTCTTGAAGAGGCCGGAGCCGGGGAAGATGCCGTACTTTGTGGAGCGGGCGCCGTTGTACTCGAAGGTCTCGGAGCGCAGGCCGATGTTCGAGAGGAGGCCGGTGAGCAGGGCCCGGTGCACCGAGTCGGACTCGGCGGGCGCGGTGTTGGGGTGGAAGCCCATTTCGGCGACGATGGCGTGGAGCTGCTGGTGGACATCGCCCCACTCGCGCATGCGCTGGGCGGAGAGGAAGTGGTCGGCGCAGAGCCGGCGGAGCTTGTTGTGCGAGAGGTGCTCGCGCTGCTCCCGGTAGAAACGCCAGAGATTGAGGATCGCGTGGAAGTCGGAGTTCTCGTCGTGGAAGCGCCGGTGGGCCTGGTCCGCGGCGTCCTGGGCCGTCATGGGGCGCTCGCGGGGGTCCTGGATGGAGAGTGCCGCGGCGATGACCAGGACCTCGTCGAGGCAGTTCTCGTCGCGGGCGGCGAGGACCATTCGTCCGATGCGGGGGTCGATGGGGAGGCGGGCGAGTTGGGCGCCGAGGCGGGTGAGGTTGCCCTCGTCGTCGATGGCGCCGAGTTCGTGGAGGGTCTCGTAGCCGTCGCGGATCATCCGGGCGTCGGGCGGCTCGACGAAGGGGAACTGCTCGACATCGCCGAGGCGGAGCGACTTCATCTGCAGGATGACGCTGGCGAGGTTGGTGCGGAGAATCTCGGGCTCGGTGAAGCGGTCGCGGGAGCGGAAGTCCTCCTCGCTGTAGAGGCGGATGCAGATGCCCGCGGCGACGCGTCCGCAGCGGCCCTTGCGCTGGTCGGCGGAGGCCTGGGAGACGGCCTCGATGGGGAGGCGCTGGACCTTGGTGCGGTGGCTGTAGCGGCTGAGGCGGGCGAAGCCGGGATCGACGACGAACCGGATGCCGGGGACGGTGAGGGAGGTCTCGGCGACGTTGGTGGCCAGGACGATGCGCCGGCCCGGGTGGGGCTTGAAGACGCGCATCTGCTCGGCGGCGCTGAGGCGGGCGTAGAGGGGCAGGACCTCGGTCGAGGGCGGGTGGTGCTTGCGGAGGGCCTCGGCCGTCTGGCGGATCTCGCGCTCGCCGCTGAGGAAGATGAGGACGTCGCCGTCGCCGGCGGCCGCGAGCTCGTCCACGGCCCCGAGGATCGCGTCTTCGATATCGCGTTCGTCGGCGTCGTCGTCGTGCGCGGCGGGGCGGTAGCGGACCTCGACGGGGTACGTGCGCCCGGAGACCTCGACGATCGGCGCGTTGCCGAAGTGCTTGCTGAAGCGGTCGGGGTCGATCGTGGCGGAGGTGATGATGACCTTGAGCTCGGGGCGGCGCGGCAGGAGCTGCCTGATGTAGCCGAGGAGGAAGTCGATGTTGAGGCTGCGCTCGTGGGCCTCGTCGATGATGAGCGTGTCGTAGTGCTCGAGGAAGCGGTCGCCCTGGGTCTCGGCGAGGAGGATGCCGTCGGTCATGACCTTGATGTAGGTGTCGGGGCCGGTCTTGTCGCCGAAGCGGACCTTGTAGCCGACGTCGCGCCCGAGGGGTGAGTC
>CAZMPE010000009.1:0-18099 GCA_964567955.1 uncultured Phycisphaeraceae bacterium
CGAAGAGTTCGCCGAAGATCACCAGGTCGTGCATTTCGCGGTTCCGGTAGACGTACACCGGGATGACCAGCATCACCGACGCGGCCGCCATGCCCACCAGGAACGTGAAGTTGGCGATGTAGAAACCCCACGAGACCTGGTCGGTCATGCCCGTGGTCGCCAGGCCGTGCACGAGCTGCTTGCAGTACGCGTTGATCCCCAGCAGCACGAAGACGGTGAGCACGACCATCCACGCGTAGTAGCGGTAGTCGCCGACGAAACTCAGTCGGAAGCAGCGGACGAGGAACGTGGCATAGGTCCTCACGCGTGCGCTCCGTTCCACCATTCCGGCCTGGCCGCCGCCACGAAATCCTTCCGGGGTCCCGCCGGCCCGGGAAGGCATCCGTAGGCGTCGCCCTCCTCGGCCCTCAGCCGCTCCGCGATGGCCAGCGCCTCGGGGTCGAGCGAGTTGGGGTATCGCTCATCGAAGTAGTAGAAGAAGCGCGGGAGCGTGCCCACCTCCTCCTTGAGCACGAACACGCGCTTGGTCCGAAGGATCTCCGACACCTCTGACCTCGGGTCCAGGATGTTTCCGAACTTGCGAGCCCCCGTCGGGCAGATCTCCACGCACGCGGGCATCCGCCCTTCGCGGGTTCGATGCAGGCAGAAGTGGCACTTCTCCATCACACCCTTGTCCCGGGGCCGGTTCGAAAGATAGCTCATGTCGGGGTTGAGCTGGTCCTTGGGCAGGTGAGGCTTGGCGAAGTTGAACCGCCGCGCCCAGTAGGGGCACGCCGCTTCGCAGTAGCGGCAGCCGATGCACCAGTCGTAGTCGATGACCGTGATGCCGTCCGCCTCCTGCCAGGTCGCCTCGACCGGACACACCTTCACGCACGGCGGATTGGCGCACTGGTGGCACTGCACCGGCAGATAGAAGTGGTCCGCGTCCGGGACGGTCGGGTGGTCGTAGTGATGATCGCCCCGCTCGACATCCAGCGTCCCGCGGGGCATCTCGATCACCCGGATGTACTGAACCTCCGGGCTTCGCGACTGGTTGTTCTCCGCCACGCACGCGTGCACGCACTTGCGGCAGCCGATGCACCGCGAGAGATTGAGCGCATAGACGAACTCGACCCCCTCCATCGGCCGGACGTCGCGCAGGTGCGGCCGAACCGCGTACCGCTCTTCGACTTTCTTGCGGATCCGCGCCAGCGCCTGCTCCATGTCCGCCGGCGTCATCTCCTTGTAGTGCTTCTGGAAGAACGTGCCGAGGTCGGGGATGTCGTCCGAGGCCAGCTCGCGGAGCGGGCTGAGCGCCGCCGCCAACGCCGCCATGCCGCCCATCGCCGCGGCTCCGGTCCGCAGGAAACTCCGCCGCGTCAACTCCGGTTCGCCGCCCGAAGCCGGCGCTGACGGGCCATCCCAGATTCGAACATCGTTCATGGATGACCTCCATCACGGGTCGGGGCGCTCGGCCGGTCCGATCGGCGGGCCCTGAGCCAGCGCTGCAGCGGGCTCTCCTTTCCGCCATGGTCGTCCGATGGGCTCGCGTGCTGCTCGCCCATCCGGAGCGTGTTCGGGCCCGGAAGCGGCGCGTACGGCTCGTACTTCGGCGAGTGCGGATCGTGGCACTCGTTGCAACCAAAACGACGCTGCGCATCGGAATCGGTGATCCACGATCCGAGCGTCTTGCCGTGGGTGCCGCGCTGCCAGTCCCGGTAGACCGTCCCGTGGCATTGGGCGCACAGCTGCGGCGTCTCGGCGAACGGAACGGTCGCCCCGTCACGGAGCGTCAGCCGCTCCCGGTCGTTCGAATCGTGGCAGTTCACGCAGCGGTTGTTGAGCCCGTGACTCAGCCGGATCTCCCGGTGATAGTGAAGGGTGGCCCCCGCCGCCGATTCGGACCGGAAGATCTGGTGACATCCGTTGCAGTTCTGCGCCAGCCCGTCGACTTCAATGTGCGGAGGATCCGCCATCGCGGTCCGCACCGGGCCGACGGCGAGACTGGCCGGATCAATGAGCGCGGCGGGCGGTGGCGAAACACCGCCCTGGCGCGAGCCGGCGAAGAGCAGCACCGCCAGGGCGGCGACACCGGTCGGAAGCAGCCATCCCAACCAGGCCGGTGCGGATTGCGGCCGGAGGGCGGAGGTGCGCCCCACATCGTCCTGCGCCCTGCTTGTGGGATTCAAAGGTGCGCCCTCCCATGAGGAACAGGATATCCTGAGCCCTGAACAGCCGCAGCGGCGATCGGCGAAGCGTACCGCGTTTGTCATCGGACAGCGGAGCAAAACCATGGCGGTGAGTGGATTGGTGGTGACGCTCTCGGATGATGCGGCAGCGGATGCGGCATTGTCCAGATGGGCGGCCGACCCCCGGATCACGCTCGGGGAGCGATTCGGCCGGCGCATCGCCGTCGTCGCCGATACGCCGAGCGTCAACGACGATCATTCGCTCTTCGATGAGCTTCGGAGCACGAGCGGCATCACCCACGTCGATGTCGCCTTTGTGCACCTCGATGCCGAGCCGGACGCCGGCGAGAATCCGGGTTCGAACACGCCCATGGAGGATCAGCATGCTCACCATTGACCGTCGCGCGTTCGTCAAGGCCTCCGCGATGGCCGCCGCGACCGCGGCCGCGGCGGGCTCGGCCCGCGCGTTCTCGCTCCCCGTCCTCGAGAACCAGCCGCAGGGCTCGCCGCTGAAGTGGCAGAAGGCCCCGTGCCGGTTCTGCGGCACCGGGTGCCATGTGATGGTCGGCACGGAGAACGGCCGCGTTGTCGCCATCCAGGGAGATCAAAGGGCCGAAGTGAACAAGGGTCTGCTGTGCGTGAAGGGCTACCACGTGGGGCTGGCGCTCTACGGCAAGGACCGCCTCACCACGCCGATGCTCCGCCGCGACGGCAAGATGGTCCCCATCACCTGGGACGAGGCCATCGACGTCATCGCCAGGCGCATCATGGCCGACTCCAGGGGCTTTGCGTTCTACGGTTCCGGCCAGTGGACGATCCCGGAAGGCTGCGCCGCCAACAAGTTCATGAAGGCCGGGCTGGGAAACAACAACCTGGACGGAAACCCGAGGCTGTGCATGTCGTCGGCCGTGACGGGGTTCCTCTCCACATTCGGCGTCGACGAGCCGCCGGGCGTCTACGACGACATCGAAGGCTGCGACGTCGCGATCATGTGGGGCAACAACATGGCGGAGATGCACCCGGTGCTGTTCTCCCGCCTGGTGGATCGCCGGACGCGCGGCGAGAAGGTCATGATCATCGACCTGACCACGCGCCGCACGCGGACCAGCGACCTGGCGGACCACGTGCTGTACTTCAAGCCGCACGGTGACCTGGCGATCGCGAATGGGATCGCCCACCTGATGGTCAAGAACGGCAAGTACGACACCGAGTTCGTCGCCTCGCACTGCAACTTCCGCAAACTGGGCCCCGCGCCCGACGACAAGACCCCGCCGGACATGCTCGGCGTGCCCATGACGTTCGAGGAGTTCGCCGCCGCGGTCGAGCCGTACACCCCGGAGAAAGTCGAGGAACTCTCGGGCGTCTCCGCCGCAAATGTCCGCATGCTCGGCGAACTCTTCATGCGCCGGGACATCCGCATCAACAGCTTCTGGTGCATGGGGATGAACCAGCACACCCGCGGCACCGCCATCAACTGCATCGTCCACGGCATCCACCTCATGTCCGGCCACTTCGGCCGCCCGGGAGACGCCGCGACGAGCCTCACCGGGCAACCCTCCGCGTGCGGCACCGTGCGTGAGGTCGGCACGTTGTGCCACCTGCTGCCCGGCGGGCGCACCGTCACCAACGCCGAACACCGCAAGGAGTCCGAGAAACTCTGGAACGTGCCCGAGGGACGCATCGCGCCGAAGCCGGGCTACCACACCGTGGAGATGTTCAAACGGTTCAACACCCCCACCGATCAGGGCGGCGACATCACGACCATCTGGGTGCAGGTCACCAATCCGGGCCAGACACTCCCCGCCCTCGGCCGGAACTTTCTCAACAAGAAGAACCTCGCCGACAAGTTCCTCATCGTCTCGGATGTCTACCCCACCGCCACGACCGAACTGGCCGACCTGGTCCTTCCGAGCGCGATGTGGGTGGAGAAGAACGGGATGTACGGCAACAGCGAACGCCGGACGCAGCATTGGTTCAAGATGGTCTCGCCCCCGGGCGAGGCGCGCGACGATTGCTGGCAGACCATCGCCGTCTCGCACCGGTTGCTCGAGCTGGGCGACGAGGGCATGAAGGGCATGGACGGAAAGTGGATCTTCCACACCACCGACAAGGGGGGCAAAGAAGTCCCCATCTGGAAGTGGGAGCACTACTACGACGTCAACGTCGACGAGCGGCTCTTCGAGGAGTATCGCGCCTTCACACGCCTCAAGCACAAGGACCTGGCCCCGTACGAGGAATACGTCAAGACCCGCGGCCTGCGGTGGCCGGTCGTCCGGCAACCCGATGGATCGTGGCGCGAGACGCGCTGGCGGTTCAGCGGGTTCGACGATCCGTACGTCGCCAAGGGCAGGGAGTTTCAGTTCTACCACTCGGTCAGCAAGGACGACAAGGCCCTGATCTGGTTCCGGCCCCATGAGCATCCCCCCGAGATGCCCGACAACGAGTTCCCCTTCTGGCTCTGCACCGGTCGCGTGCTCGAGCACTGGCACTCGGGCAGCATGACCAGGCGCATCCCGCAACTGCACCGCGCGATGCCCAAGGCGTACGTCGAACTGAACATGACGGACGCCGCGAAGCTCGGCATCCGCAACAACGAGGTCGTCACCATCAGGAGCCGTCGCGGCGAGATCGACCTGCCCGTGTGGATCGGGGGTCGCGGTGATCCAAAGAGCGGCGAAGTGTTCGTCCCGTTCTTCGACGAAGCCAAACTGATCAACCTCGTCACCCTGGATGAGTACGATCCGTACTCCAAACAGCCCGACTACAAGAAGTGCGCCGTGGCCATCGTCCGCAAGGGATAGGAGACGCCCATGCACTCGAAGACCACAAGGCGACGCAGGCGCATCGAGGTGATCTGGGTCGGTCTGCTGGCCGCGGGGGGCGGCGTGGCGGCGGCCGCCTCTCTCGGTATCCACCAGCCGAACAAGCCGGCGGATGCGCCGGCCGGCGTGCCAATGCCGGTCTCACCTCCCGTGAACCCGAACAACCGGGCCTCGGAGAGCCTTCCCTGGCGGCTGAACAACCCGGCCCCCGGCCTTGTGCCCGAGAGCAGAACCAACCCGGTCGCGGTGGCCGACAAGCTCGCCGCTCGGGTCCGGTCGATGGAGGAGCGAGCAAGACTCAGAGCGTATGAAGGGGCGCCACCGGTGATCCCGCACCCGATCGCCGACCTCAACATCCAGACATGCCGTGCGTGCCATGCGCAGGGGCTCCGTGCCGGGGACAAGGTGGCGAGAATGGTCTCGCACACGTACCTCACCAACTGCACGCAGTGCCACGTCGAGGCTGCGGGAACTCCGCAGGGAGCCGATGCAGAACGGCTGAACTCCTTCACGGGCCTCCGGTCCGGAGGCTATGGCGGGACGCGCGCGTGGGCAGGCGCCCCGCCGGTCATGCCCCACACGACTTTCATGCGCACCAACTGCGTCAGTTGTCACGGCGAACACGGATACGACGGTTGGCGCCCGGATCATCTCGCTCGCACGAACTGCGTGCAGTGCCACGCGCCCGCCGCGGAGCTTGAGCAGCTCGCGCCCACATTCGGGATCCCCGACGTTCCCGATGGCCAGGCGGCGCCCTCCAGGCCCTGAGATCAACCGCCATGCCCGAAGAACCCCGCATGACTCGTCGTGATCTTCTGCGGGGACGTCTGCCGGGCCGCGCGTCCGGTCCGCCCTCCCGCTCCGCCGGAGCGCGCACCGCGGCGGCGGGCGGAATCGGCCGGCGATTCGCCCTGCCCATTCATCGCCCCCCCGGCGCCGTTGATGAGGTCTCGTTCCTCTCCGGGTGCACACGATGCCATGAGTGCATCTCGGCGTGTCCGGTCGGAGCCATCGTGCTCGCCCCCGACCGCTTCCGCGAAGCGGCCGGAACGCCCATGATCGACCCGTACACGTCGGCGTGCATCATGTGCGAGGACACGCCGTGCATCGCGGCATGCAAGCCCGCCGTGCTCAGGGCGGATCAGCCGCGGAAGATGGGCGTCGCTTGGATTCAGTCGATGGCCTGCCTCGCCCACACCGGATCGTTCTGCACCGTTTGTTCGGAACGGTGCCCGCAGCCCGGGGCGATCGAGATCGTCGCGGGGAAGCCCGTGATCCGACCGGACGTATGCACCGGGTGCGGCGTCTGCGCGAGCGTCTGCCCGGCGCCGACGAATGCAATCGTCGTCATGCCGCTGGCCGATCGCCCGGCCAACCCCGGAGGCCCGAAGCCCGCGTAGCACGAGCATCGCGCGGGAGTCGGTCGCGAAAAGAAAACCGCGGCCGGCGTCATCGCCGCCCGCGGAAGTGCGATCACGAAACCCCGGCGGCCACGTAGCCCGACCTCACCGCCGGCGACGCAGCCCGATCGCCGCGGCGCCGCCCAGGAGCGCCAGCGTGCCGGGGGCGGGCACGAACGGCACGTGGTTGACCTGGGCCGCGGAATGGATGCTGAAGCTCGAGCCGTCCTTGTCGAGCCCCGTAAACGTCGGGTCCCGGCCGCCGATCAACGCGCCGACCACCGTCAGATGATCCACCCGGATCGCCCGGTCGGGCGCCAGCAGCGTCCCCCGGAACGTCCCCGAGTTGCGGAGTTCCAGGTCGTTCCCATGAGCGGACCCGATGACGTTGAACAGCACCTGCCCGGCGTTCAGCCCGTTCAGGTTGATCGTCGTCGAGCTGTAGAACACGTCGCCCGTCACGTTGAAGATGAACAGGTCGCTCGCCGTGCCGCTGAGCGTCACAACCTTGTTGTTGAGATTGATCGACGTCAGCGAAAACACGTTGGTCCCGCCGTTGCCCACGATCGTGGTGTTCGCCGTCAATGCCGTCACATCAAAGCGGTTCGTCGCCAGACCGGCGGCGGCGTTCGAGGCCGCTACGGCGTCGGCAACCTCCTGCGTGAGATTCAGAGAGGTGTTCACCGTCCCCACCCACGACCCGCCGAACGTCACGTTCGGCACCGACGGAGTGGAGACGTACGTCACCCCGGCAACCGTTCCTTTCTGAAGGAACCCGAAGCTGCCCGACCCGATCCCCATGTTGCCGTTCACCAGGGTCGTGTCATTGCCCATGAAGACATACGTGTTGTTCAACGACAGCGCGGCGTAGTTCCCCGCCGTGCCGAGGTTGACCGAGGCCGAAACCGGCACGGCGAGGCATACCGAAACGGTGCAGGCGCACCACAACGCGATGCGTGTTTGATGGCTCATCTGTCTCTCCTCTCGCCCGGACGTTTCCGCCCGGAGCTTGCCAACCAGAATACTTCCCGGCTTCCCCGAATCAAGGGGTAACAGGCAAAACGCACGGCGAATTCAGGTGAGGCAGAGGGTAAGGAATGACACTCCGCAAGCCCGCTAGGGGCCTTCCAACTCCACCGACGACCTGCACGCCATGGCGGACGACGCCAACCGGCCCAGTCCCGCCCGCCATGCAGGCCGCACACGGCTCCAAGAAAAAACCGCGGCCGGCGACATCGCCGACCGCGGAAGTTCGATCACCGATCCAACCGGCTCAGTTGCAGCCGATCGCGAAGCCCGTCTGGAACGCGCCGAAGTCGGCCAGGTTGAACTGACCGTCCCCGTTGTAGTCCGCCTTCGGGTCGCCCAGCGCGAACGCCGTCTGGAACGCACCGAAGTCGGCCAGGTTCAGGATGCAGTCGCCGTTGAAGTCCGGCTTGCACACCTTCGGAACCATGCCCGTCACGCTGAACGATGTCGCCGTGCTCCCCGCCGTCGGCGGCTTGAAGATCCCGACCTCGTTGGCCCCGCTCACCGGCGCGATGTTCGCGTCGAAACGGAAGTTGTACATCGTCCCCCACCGCAGCGCGTTGGAGTTCGTGTTCTGGGCGTACGTCTGCGGGCTGGTCCACTTCAACTGGTCGCCCACCCGCGTCGCCGTCCAGTCCGTCGGGTCGAACGGCTCGCCGCTGTGGTAGTCGATGTCGTGGAAACCGATGTTCGTCACCGTCGCGCACGCCGGCACGGTCACCGAGAACGAGCCCGCCGAGCGGTCCGATGTCAGGTTGAACAGCGCCATCTCATAGTGCCACATGCCGCCGCCCAGGTTCGTCGCCTTCGACGCGTACCAGAAACGGCCGTCACCCGCGATGTCCACCGGCATGATCGTCACGTCCGGATCGGTGCTGCCGTTGAGCCCGTAGTCCTTCCACGCGTGGATCGCCGGCTTGGTCCGCTCCGTCTGGTCAGTCAGGAAGAACTCCCTCGTCGTGCCGTTCACCGTCATCCGGCGGTACGACGCGTTGTTCGCGTTGTTGCCCGCCGCGGTATCGTCCGGCGTGATGTAGATCCCCTCCGCGAAGTACCGCGTGTTCGGGAACTGCACCGAGTCCTCGATGTCCGAGTGCTGGAT
The DNA here is from genome assembly GCA_964567955.1 of uncultured Phycisphaeraceae bacterium. Lineage (GTDB taxonomy): Bacteria > Planctomycetota > Phycisphaerae > Phycisphaerales > UBA1924 > CAZMPE01. The sequence goes on from CAZMPE010000009.1 coordinate 8,522, forward strand.
CTGCACCCGCTTCGACAGCCCATTCACGTTCGGATGGCTCGCGTACGGATACGGAAAGAACCCCGTGGACGCGTTCACCTGGTAACGCGGCCCGAGATTGCTCTGGCTCGCGTTCAGGCTCGCGCTGTACGGGTCCGAGCACCCGATCCCGAGCTGCGAGCCGCCCACCCCGTTGCAGCCCAGATTGCAGGCGTTGTACGTCAACGCCGTGAACCCGTGCTTCAGCCAGCCGATCCCGATCTGCTCCAGCCGCCCGTCCTTGAGCCGGTACATGTTCTGCGCGATCACCGGGTGCTGGTTGTTGCTCGCGATCCAGAGAAGGTTCGCCGTCCCGATGTTGCAAGACGTCGTCCCGATCCCGTACGCGCTCACCGCCCCGACGGTCGAAGCCGGAGTCAGGTTCAGCGTCATGCTCCCGTTGCTGCTCTGCGTCCGCATCAGCTCGCCAACGATCACGTCAGCCCCGGCGTCCGGACCGCCGATCAATCCGTTCTGCCCGGCGGCGAGCATCTGACGGGCCCGCGCCGCGGGGTCGGCCGACGTGACAGGACCAGCGAGCACAGGTGCGCCGCAGACCGCGGCGACAAGAGCACAGGACAGAAGGTGTTGCTTCATCGATCGTTCCTCACATTGGTTCGGTGTACGGACAGACACAGCGCCCCCAAGATCCCGACACTACCACAACCCTGACCCCCCGGCCAGCCTAAAAACCATTACGGCCCGCGTTCAGTCGGGACGCTATCGGACGGCCCGGATCGCTCAAGGTCCGCGGCACGCTGATTCATGGCCGCGGCCTCTTCGGTACGCCCCGCCGCCGCGAACAGTTCCCCCGCCGCCCGATGCAGCTCGGCATTGTTCGGTTCCTGTTGGACGGCCTCCCGCATCCGCGCCACCGACTCATCAGCCCGGCCCGTCAGAAAGAGAAACCGGGCCAACTCCGCCCTAACGAACCCGGAATGGGGCTCCGCCTCGACCGCCCGCTCCGCCGCGCCCACAGACTCCGCGCCCCGCCCTGTCTCGAGAAGGATCGCCGCAGCAGCCAGCAGCACCCGCGCGTTCCTGGTCTTGCCGCGGAGCACCAGACCGCACAGCCTCGCCGCCTCCTCGGGCCGACCCCGCATCAGCTCGATCCCCGCAAGCCCCACCTTCACACCGGCGTGCCCGGGATGCCTCTCCCCGATGGTCCGGTACAGCCCCGCGACATCGTCGATCGACGCCCCGCGCAGCTGCATCAGCGCCAGCAGATACGCGATCAGCTCATCGGTCGGCTCCCTCTGCTCGAACGATCGACGCAGCACCGCCTCCGCCTCGGCTCGCCGCCCGCAGATCGCGTGCAGCGACGCCAACCGCAGGTTGATGTCCGCGCTCCGCGTCCAGCCGAACCCACCTTCCGACCACGACCCGGCCCGCTCAAAGTGCCGCACCGCGGCCTCGGCGGTCGTCCGCACATCTGCAGACGGCGTGTACCCCGCGGTCAGATACTCGGAAGCCGGAGTCTCGATCGCCGCATCGAGCAGCCGACCCCGCCAGAGGTTGTAGTTCACCGCCGCGCCCCACGCCCCCGCCGCCAGCACCAGGGCCGCCGCCGGCGCGAACACCCATCCCGCCCGGGTCCACCTCCCGCGGTACCGCAGCTGCAGACTCTGCAACCGCACATTCGGCACCCGCACCAGGCACCACAGCTTCCACGCCCCGAACGCCCCGATCCCCGCCAGCCCCATCGCCATCAGCATCGGCACCAGGTCGAACATCCCGCGGAAACCAAGGAACAGCCCCAGGAACACCACCCCGACGACCAGCTCTCCCCGCAGCGACAGGTCAAAGTGCCGCGCACGCACCGCCTTCTTCTTCCCCTCCCGCGCCCGGGCGTTGAAGACCGGCGGCGCGGCAAACCCGAACCGCAGCGCGCTGTTCGGACACACGCTCACGCAGTCCAGGCACTTCATGCACCCGGGGTCGATCACCATCCCGTAGTCCCGCACCTCCTCATGCACCCGCACGTTCGATGTGCACACCGCCGTGCAGTGCCCGCATCCCTCGCAGTCTTCGTTCACGAGAATCCGGCCCGTCGCCACCATGTCCGCGGGCCCGAAGAACCCGCCGTACGGGCACCCGTAGCTGCAGAAACCCTTCGCGCCGAGGAAGTACACCGCCGCAAACCCGCACACGCCCAGGAACGGCACCGCCACGTACCACGGCGGGAACGTCGCCCAGAAGTCCTCCACGACGAACGCGTTGTGCAGCTCCGGACGCGCGCCCGCGACGCCCAGCCAGGCCGGCATCTCGGTCCCCGCGGCACGGAACGCCGGCGCCAGCGCCTCGCGCCGGAACGTCGGCCAGACAAACATGTACAGCGCGAGCGCCAGCGGCGCGAGGATCAGCAGCCGCGACCGGAACGGCTTGGGGTGCACGCCCGCCTTCTTCATCAGCCACCCGCACAGGTCCTGCAGCGCGACGACGTGGCAGCCCCACCCGCAGAAGATGCGACCGAACACCAGCGTCGACAGGATCGCCAGCACGAAGAAGACGAACCCGGCGTTGACCTCGCCCTTCTCCAGCGTGTACATCGACTCCGACGGCTCGACCGGCGAGATCGTCATCCCGTACCACAGCCACAGGAGGACGTGCACCCCGATGATCACGTGAACCGCGATCAGCACCGCCGCACGCCTCGGGCCGTTCTTCGATTTTCGGATGTGCCGCCGGTCCTCGCCGACGACCGGGAGCGAGACATCCCCGCCGGCGCTCCGACCGGTCCCGCCGCAACTCCGCTCTTTCACGCCGGCTTCGGCCATCGCCGCCGGTACGGTAGCACGCCGGCTCAGCTGAAGAACTGGGTATACAGCCAGGCGATCACGAAGATCGCGACGATCCCGATCAGTCCGAGGGCCAGGGCGTTGGACATCTGTGTCTTGCGTCTCATGCGGGGGCTCCGGCCTGCGAGCCCCCATTATGCGCCGGGGCCGGCCGCGCGTCGAGCGGACCTACGACTTGGCGCTCCGCACGCGGTGCACGAGCGTCTGGGCCTTCACCTCAAGGCCCTTCAGAGCGCTGTCCAGCGCGCTGGTGTTCGGAGCATACGCCATCGCCGACTGCACCGACACATGCTCCTTCTTCACCAGCTCCGCCAGCGAGTACGTGAAGCTCCGCATCCCGTCGGCGATGCTGCCCCCGATGATCGCCGGGATGTCCTCGTCCTGACCCTCGCGGATCTTGTCGCGAACCACGGGCGAGGTCAGCAGCACCTCCGTCGCCGGCACCATCCCCACCCCCGCGTCGGGCAGCGCGGGCAGCAGCCGCTGCGCGCAGATCGCCTTCATGCTCGTCGCCAGCGCGCTGCGGATGAACCCGTGCTCCTCCCGCGGAAAGAACTCCAGGATCCGGTTGAACGACTGCATCGTGTCCGCCGTGTGCAGCGACCCGAAGACCAGGTGCCCCGTCTCCGCCGCCTGGATCGCCGCCAGCACCGTGTCGTGGTCGCGCATCTCGCCGATGAACACCACGTCCGGGTCCTGCCGCACGATGTACCGCAGCGCCTGCGCATAGTTCGGCACGTCGATCCCGATCTCCCGCTGCGAGACGATCGCCCGCTTCCTCGAGAACTGGTACTCCACCGGGTCCTCGACCGTGATGATGTTCACCGGCTCGCTCGCGTTGATCTGCTCGATCATCGCCGCCAGCGTCGTCGACTTGCCCGAACCCGTCACCCCGCACACGAGGATCAGTCCCTCGTTCGTCCGGCTGATCAGCTCCGAATAGATCGGCGGCAGGTGCAGCGCCTCGTACGTCGGGATCTCCGACTTCACCCGCCGGATCGCCGCGTGCATGTGCCCGCCCGCGTGGAACACGTCGACGCGGAATCGGTCCCCCTTCACGAACGTCGCGAAGTCCACCCCGCCCTCGGCCTCGATCCGCGGCCGCAGCGCCGCCGGGATGATCGGGTCGAGCACGTGGTCGGCCTCGTCCTCGCTCAACGGGTCGCCCTGGATCGGACGCAGCGCCCCGTTGATGCGGTACGTCGGCGGCACCCCGACCTTCAGGTGCAGGTCGGACGCGCCGAGCTTCCCCATCGCCTCGAGCAAACGGTGAATCGAAAGAGGACCCTGAACCATCGTGTCACCCCCTCGCTGTGCAGAACGCGTCAGGACGCCGGGGTCGAGGGCGCGGAACGCCCGTTCCAAGTCTACCTTCTATCCCGCCCCCGTGCACGAGGAATCCTCTAGTACACGAGCGCGGCCCACACGTCGTTCACGTTCGTCCCCGTCGGGCCGGTCCGGATCAGCCCGCCGGCACGTTCGAAGAACCCGAAACTGTCGTGCCGCCGGAGCATCGCCGCGGCGTCCAGCCCCGCCCGCCGTGCCGCCGCGCACGTCCCGCCGTCGGCCATCGCGCCCGCCGCGTCCGTCGGTCCGTCGACACCGTCCGTCGCCGCCGACGCAACCGCGATCCCCGGCGCGCCGTCAATCTCAATCGCCGCCGCGAGCGCCAGCTCCAGGTTCCGCCCGCCCGTTCCCGTCTCGGTCCCCACGTCAACCGTCGTCTCGCCGCCCGCAAGAAGGCAAACGGGCCGCGCCGCCGCCTCCTTCGCGTCCCTCCCCAGGCGCGCGCCGGCATCGGCGCTCGGGCCCGTCACGCCCTCTCGCACGCGCCCGACCGCGAAACCCAGCCCCTGCGCCGCACGCCGCGCGCCGCCAACAGCCGCCGCGTTATTCCCCACGATCGTGTGACGCGCCGTGATCAACCGCGGATCGCCCGGCCGGATCGATTCCGGAATCTCGCCCAGCGTGCCGCGCACCAGGTGGGCCTCCACCCCCCGGAACCGGCCCCGCAACCCGCGGCTCGACAGCACCTCCAGCGCGTCCGCGTACGTCGTCGCGTCCGCGCAGCACGGCCCCGAGCCGATCGCCGCCGGGTCGTCGCCGATCACGTCCGACAGGATCAGCGTGCGGACGGGGTTCGGCGCCATCATCGCCGCGAGCCGCCCACCCTTGAGTTCCTCGCAGTGCCGCCGGACGCAGTTCAGCTCCCCGATATCCGCCCCCGCCCGCATCAGCGCGCCGGTCAGCTCCCGATACTCGTCCAGCCCGATCCCGTGCACCGGCGAGCACAGCAGCGCCGACGCCCCGCCGGACAGCAGCACCACGAACATCCCCTGCCCCGCCACGCCCATCGCCAGCACCGTCCGCTCGACAAACCGCGCGACGGTGTGCGCCGCCTCCATCCCGCGGATCGTCCCCAGCGGGTGATCGGACCGCAACGCCCACTCCGGCGCGCCGACGCCGTCGGGAACGACCATGAGCGTCTCGTGGGTCCGGTCCGTCGCCTCGTTCAGCCCCGCGACCATCCCGGGCGCCGCCTTCCCGACCGCGATCACCGCCAGCGGCACCTCGGGGTCGAGCGGCTGCGCCCGCAACGCCTCAACCACGCACCGGCGCGGATCGGCCGCCGCGATCGCCGCGTCGATGATCGCCCGAACGTGCTTCTCGTGATCCTCAAACGCCGGCTTCATCCCGCCACCTCAGAAGATCAGCAGCCCGGCCCCGATCCACGCCGCCGCAATCACCATCGCGATCGCCGTGTACCCCACGATGTCCCGCGCCCGCACGCCGGTGATCGCCAGCAGCGGCAACGCCCAGAACGGCTGGAGCATGTTCGTCAACTGGTCCCCGTACGCGACCGACATCACCATCTTCGCCGGGTCGATCCCGGCATCCAGCCCGGCCTGCAGCGCGATCGGCCCCTGGATCGCCCACTGACCGCCCCCCGACGGCACGAACAGGTTGACGATCCCCGCCGATACGAACGAGAACAGCGGGATCGTCGTCGCGTTGCCCCACGCCAAGAACGCATCGGCCATCTGCCGCACAAGCCCCGACACCTGCATCATCGCCATGATCCCGCCATACAGCGGGAACTGCAGGATGATCCCCGCGCAACCGCGCGCCCCCACCTCCACCGTCGCGATGTACGAACGCGCCGAACCGTGCAGAACCAGCCCCAGCGCCAGCATCGCCGCGTTCACCTCGTTCGGCGTGATCGTCGTGATCCCGCCGCGAAGCACCGCGAACCGCCCCAGCACCGCGATCAACCCCGCCGCCAGCCCCCACGCAATCCACGGCGACGTCTCCAGCCACCGCGGCAACGCACCCTCGCGCCCGGCGAGTTCCTCGGATTGGTCGGACGCCTCCACGGGCCCGGCGTCCACCGTGCACGCGCCGATCGGCAGCATCTCGCTCGCCTTCCGCGGCGTCAGCAGCGCGAACACCAGCGGCGTGATCACCAACAGCCCGCCGGTCACAAACAGGTTCATCGCCGAGCCCAGCGTGCGGTCCAGCCCGATCCCGCCGCCCCCCGCCCGCGGCGCGAACTCCGCGACGAACGACGCCGGCAGCACCTTGCCCGCGATCTCCCACGTCGTGATCGTCAGCGGCGCCGACCCCGAAAGCCCGCCGTGCCAGACCATCAGCCCCGTGTACCCCGCCGCGGCGAGCAGCGGATAGTGCGCCGCGATGCCCCGCCGCGCCAGCGACCGCCCGACCTCGCGCGCCAGGATCGCGCCCACGATCAGCCCCAGCCCCCAGTTCAGAACGCCGAACGCGCACGCCGCGAACGCGACCATCGCCGAGGCCTGCGCGGCGTTCCGCGGCAGCGCCGCCGCGGCATCGATGACGCGCCGCATCGGCGGGCTCGCCGCCACCGCGTGCCCCGTCACGAGGATCAGGCACATCTGCATCGAGAACGCCAGCAGCGACCAGATACCCGTGGACCAGGAGTCGGCCAGCCGCGTCACGCGATCCGCGACCGCGACCGGATCGCCGCCTCTGAACCCGAAGAGCAGCGCGAGAGCCGCCGTGACGATGGTCAGCAGAACAGCAATGACGAACGGATCGGGCGCGACACGCCGGAAGACGGCGCTGATGCGGAGCCCCAGGGCGCTGATCATGCGGGCAACCTTTCAGAGGCCTCAGGCGCGACGCGACGAGAGCTTCTCGAGACGCTCGACCGCCGTCCGGAGCGTCTCCATCCGTTTGCAGAACGCGAAGCGGGCCAGCGACCGGCCCCCCGCGGGGTCGGCATAGAACGGGCTCGGAGGGATCGCCGCGACCCCCGCCTCCGTCGTCAGCCAGCGGCAGAACTCCATGTCGCTCTTGCCGCCGCTCACCGGCGTGTGATCAACCATGATGAAGTACGTCCCCGCCGGACGAAACACGCGGAACCCCACCCGCGCCAGCGCACCCGCGAGATAGTCCCGCCCCTCCGCCAGTTGCCGCACCAGCCCCGCGATGTACTCCTCGCCCCCGTTGATCGCCGCCGCCGCCCCGTGCTGGATCGGCGTCACGGAACAGAACGTCAGGAACTGATGCGCCGATCGAACCGCCCTGGTCAGCGCCGGCGACGCGATCGCCCACCCCGTCTTCCAACCCGTCAGGCTGTACGTCTTGCCCAGGCTCGACAGCGTGATCGTCCGATCGGCCATCCCCGGCATCGCCGCCAGGTGCACGTGCGGCAGCGCGGGATCAAACACCAGCCGCTCGTACACCTCGTCGGTGATCGCGATCACGTCGTGCTCGATGCACAGCTTTGCGATCAGCGACAGCTCCGCGCGTGTGAAAACCTTGCCCGTCGGGTTGTTGGGCGTGTTGATGACGATGGCCCGCGTCCGACCGGTGAAGGCCCCGCGCAGCTCGCCCTCATCAAGCGTAAACGGCGCATCGGCCGGCGCCCCCGGCCCCGGCGGACGCAGCCGCACCGTCCGCACCGTCCCGCCCCCCATCGCCACCCCCGCGCAGTAGCAGTCGTAATACGGCTCGAACAGGATCACCTCGTCGCCCGGGTTCAGCAGCCCGAGAAACGTCGCCGCCAGCGCCTCCGTGCACCCCGCCGTCACCGTCACCTGAGACTCGCCGTCGATCGCAAGACCGCTCGACCGCTTCCACGCGTCCACGATCGCCGTGTTCAGCTCCGGCGCGCCCTGCAGGCGGCCGTACTGGTTCTTCCCGTCCCGCATCGCCCGTGCCGCGGCCTCCTTGGCAAAGTCCGGCCCGTCAAAATCCGGGAACCCCTGCGCAAGGTTGACCGCCCCGTGCCGGTTCGCCAGGGTCGTCATCTCCGCGAAGATCGTCGTTCCGAACGGCCGGAACCGTTCAGCGACGGGATTCTCTTGGGTGGCCTGCGCCTTCGTGCCGGCGGTCGTCATGGGCGCAGAGCCTACCAGCGCGATCCGGCCCCGGTCACTCCGGCTCACGCGGCTCCACCACGCCGAGCAGCTCGCACGCCCGCCAGGCGGGCCCTGTCCACGGCCCCACCTCCGTCACACGCGTCAACAGGCGCCGGCCCGCCTCGTCCGTCGGCGGCTCCCCCTTGAAACGCTTGTCATACGTCTCCATCGCCTTCTCCGCCGCCTCGATCTCCGACGCCCGGATCGCGCGATACGGCCCGTCCACCCACGTGATCGCCTCGGCGAAACGCTCGGCCGTCGGCATGTCGTGCGCCATGTCCGGATACTCAAACAGCCGGACCGTCCACCGGTCGCGACCCATCAGGTGGACCGCGCTCTTCATCTCGTTGTAGTTGAAGTCCCTCGGCCCCGTCATCGGCGCCACCGGACGCTCGCGAAGCATCTTCAACAGGTCCGCACGCGGACGAACATACGCCCGCGGCACCGCCTGCCCCGTCCCCAGCGGCACGTTGTCATAGAAGGACAGCCCGACGATCGGCACCGCCCCCATGAACACCTCCGGAAAGCACCCGAGCATCGTCGACGCGATCCGACCCCCGCCGGACATCCCGGTGATGTAGACACGCCGCGGATCGACATGGAACCGCTTGGCCGCCGTGTCCGTCGCGTCGAGCGCGAGCTGGTACCGGTCCGAGCTGTACCGGCTGTTGCCGCTCTTCGCCGCCCCGATGCAGATGATCCCGAGCTCATCGAGCGCCGCCGCGAACACCGGCGGGGGCTGACCGCCGGACGAAGGATCGACCCACACGAGCAGGCCCGCGGGAGTGCGCGGGTCGTACCCACGCGGCAGGCGGATATAAAAAGTCTCGTCGGGCAGGGCGCGCGTCGTGCCCTCGAGATTCGTCGTCGAGCGATTGAGGAAACGCCGCCCGAGCGTCGGCTTGTCCAGGACGTACCGCCCCGTCTCGTACGGGTGGAGCAGCGTCGCGACGACGCCGGTCGGCGCGCTGCTCGGCTCGAACGTGCCCCGGTAGAGCCCCCACGAAGCGACGAGGGCGCCCGTCTCGTCGCGCTTCAGTTCGGCCCGCCGCGGCCGCGGGTCGTCGGTGATCTCCACCGCGACGAACTCGCCCTCCGGCGTGCGCAGAATCTCGACGCGCCTTGTCTCGTCGTCACGCCCGGACAGGTCGATGAAGCAGACCCGCGTGCTGTTGGAAGGATCGCCGACGAACGGGTTGGGCGGCACGCACGCACGCAACTCGGCCAACCCGCTGCCCCGAAGATCCGCCAGGCCGCCACGCAGCCGGTCGATCATGCGGGATTCAGACGCGATGTCGGCACCGTCGATCGTCACCAACGCCCGCGCGGCGGGCCGCCCGCCGACGTCAAAGATCCCGTC
>CAZMPE010000010.1:0-17870 GCA_964567955.1 uncultured Phycisphaeraceae bacterium
CCATCACGAAGAAGGGCCGGGGCAACGGGTGTGTCACACCCGAGACCGTGACGGCCCGCTCCTGCATGGCTTCGAGCAGCGCCGACTGCGTCTTGGGCGTGGCCCGGTTGATCTCGTCGGCCAGGACAATCTGAGCGAAGACGGGGCCCTTGTGAAACCGAAACTGGCGCTCGCGCCGCCCGGCCTCGCCCTCGACCTCGACGACGACCGTGGTGCCGGAGATGTCCGCCGGCATCAAGTCGGGCGTGAACTGGATCCGTGCGAACGAGAGGGAGAGGGCCCGGGCGAGGGTCCGGATGAGCAGCGTCTTACCGATCCCCGGAACGCCCTCGAGCAGGCAATGCCCTCCGACGAACAGACACGTCAGAACGCCCTCGACGATCTCGTCGTGGCCGACGACCGCACGACCGATCTGCTCCCGAACGGCGGCATAATCCCGCTTGAATGCGTCCGCCGCGGCCCGCGCGGGTACGTCAAGTCCTGCAGAAACTTCGGGCGTCATGGAGATCCCTGATAACGGTGTGATTGGTGCGGAACCCGGTCGCCTGAACAGCTTGGAACAATAGCGGATTGGCCAGAGGCAGCCGGGAGGGGTAGGGGAACCACCCGGACGGCCGCAAAACCACACAAATGCGTCAAGTTGGCGAACGGGGCACCCGATGGGTAATAGACCCCAGCAGCGGCCGGTCTGCTGAGCCCGATCGCATTGAATTCGGAAGACGCGGAGCGCCCCGATATGCCCCAAGTTCGATCCCTTCTGGACCGTGTAGCCAGCGCGGAGAATCTGCCGCGGCTGCCCAGCACCGCCGTCGACATTGTCGCGCTGAGCAAGCGCCCCGACGCGAGCGCGGAGATGCTGGCGCAGGTGATCCAGACGGACCCCGCGCTGACCGCGCAGATCCTGAAACTGGTGAACTCATCGCTGTTCGGCGTGACCTGCCAGGTGGGTTCGATCAAGCAGGCGATCGCGATGCTGGGCTTCCGCCCCGTCACCGTGATGGTGCTGAGCTTCTCGCTGGTGGAGAGCCTCGGATCGGATCCGGGCGACGGGTTCGACTACGAGGGTTACTGGCGCCGGTCGCTGACGATGGCCGCGGCGGCTCGTCGCCTGGCAAAGGAAGCGGCTCCGCGTCTCGCGGAAGAAGCATTTGTCGCCGCGCTGCTCGCCGACCTTGGCGTGGTCGCGGCGTGGCGGAGCGCGCCCGACCTGTACGCGCCGGTGCTGGTGGAGGTCACGAGAACCGGGCGTCCGCTGCACGAGGTGGAGCGGCAGCTTCTGGGGACTTCGCACTCCGAGCTGACCATGAACCTGCTGCGCGGCTGGGGCCTGCCGGAGACCCTCTGGGGACCCGCGGCGATGCACCACGGCGAGGGCGGGGATCACCTCTCGGAGTCGGCGCGCCAGATCGGGAACATCGCGTGCGCTTCGGCGCTCATCGCCTCGGTGTTCTGCAAAGAGACGCCGGCGACGCATCTTGAAGCGGCGAAGAAATCGTGCCTCAGCTTGACGGGGATCCAGGTCGGTTCGCTCGAGTCCATCCTCAATGGGCTTGAGGATGACGTCCGGGCGATGGCGCGGCTGCTGTCCCTGAATGTCGGCCAGACAACGAACTATGCGCAGCTGCAGGCCGAGGGCCTGATGCTGCTCGCCCGCCTCAGCGTCTCCGCGGAGACGGAGCGCGCGCAGTCCGAACAGCGCGTCAAGGAAGCTCGCACACAGGCGACGCGCCTGGAGCAGGAGAAGGCGGCGATCCTCCACGAAGCCGCCATGGACGGCCTGACCGGGATCGCGAATCGCACGGTCTTTGACCGGCGGCTCGCGGCGGAGTTGAGCCGCGCAACGAAGGTGGGCGGCTGGGTCGGGCTCATCATGATCGACGTGGACCACTTCAAGAAATTCAACGACACGCACGGCCACCAGGCCGGCGACGAGGTGCTGCGGGCGGTCGGGGCGTGCCTGAGTGAGGGCGCGCGGCCCAACGGCGTCGCGGCGCGCTACGGCGGAGAGGAGTTCGCCATCATCCTCTCCGGGGGTGATGCGAGAAAGACACGCGCGCTGGCCGAGTCCATCCGGGGAGCGATCGAGCGGATGATCGTGCGCCACGGCGGGAAGTCGCTGCGCGTGACCGCGAGCCTCGGCGTCGCGTGCGTCGAGCCGAAGCGGGGCCCGGTGACGGGCGCCCAGCTCGTGGAAGCGGCCGACCGCTGCTTGTACCAGGCCAAGAAGAGCGGGCGCAACCGCGTCGAGATGGGCGTTCGCGCGGCGGCCTGAGATCAACCCCGCATCAGGTCGGCGAGAATGTCCAAACCCTCATCCAGCCGGGCGTCGTCCACGGCGTAACTGAGTCGGAAATGCGTATCCCGGGCGCTGAACGCCGCGCCCGGAACAATCAGCACGCGCCGGGCCTTGGCCGCGTCCTTGAAGCGGCTGGCGGTCATCCCCAGTCGCTCGGGAACCCTGACAAAGGCGTAGAACGCGCCGCCCGGCGTCACGATGTCCGTGAGCGAACCGAGTTTTTCCAGGACGCGGTCTCGTCGGCGGCGGAACCGCTCGACGGCGCCCGACATGTCCGTCTCGAACGCCGCGAGGATGGCGAACTGCAGCGGCGCCGGCGCGCAGATGTAGATGTGCTGCTGCAGGCGGATCATCGTGTCAATGAGCGGGCCGGGGCCGGCGGCGAAGCCGAGACGCCATCCGGTCGGGCCGTACGTCTTGCCGAATCCGCGCACCAGCAGCGTGCACTCCTCAGCCCCGGGAAATGCGCAGGGGCTCGGGCAGCGCCGCGCCGCGGGATCTCCCGCCGGGGCGCGCGTCCGCCCCTCGGCGTACGTGAACTCATCGTAAATCTCGTCGCTGATGAGCAGGACATGGCGCCGCCGGCAAAGGTCGAGCAGGTCGCGGCACTCGGACTCGGTCGAGACGACGCCGCAGGGGTTGCTGGGGCTGTCGATGATGACGGCCTTGGTGCGAGCCGTGATGAGGGGCTCGAGCCGCGCGGCGGTCATCCGGAAATCGGGGTAGGTATCGCACGGGACGGCGCGCGCGGCGCACATCTCCGCGAGGCGCGGGTAGAGCACGAAGTACGGGTCCGGGATGATCAGTTCGTCGCCGGGATCGAGGATGCTCAGCGCCGCGGAGACCAGCGCGCCGGACGTCCCTGAAGTCACCATCATCCCGGTTCGCCCGGCGGGCCCGGTAGGGACATCCCAGCCAAGATCCCACCGGAGCCGTTCCTTGATCGCGCTGAGCAGGGGATCGACGCCGCGGTTGGAGACATAGCCGTTGCGGTCCTGCTCGATGGCGCGGATGGCGGCGCGCTTGACAGCGTCGGGGACAGGGAAATCCGGCTGTCCGATGGAGAGGTTGATCGGGTCGACGACGGCGCGCGCCTCTTCATGGACGCGGCGGATCACCGACTCCTGGACGGCGTCGGCGCGAGCGGCAAAGAGACGGGTGACATCCATGCCTGATTGCGGGCCGTGCCGACCGATCGCTCTGGCCGACGGCGATCAGGCCTTGGGAACGAGGGTCTTGGGAAGCCCGAGCGCCTTGCCCGTCTTCATGTCCATCTTCTTGTCGTCGGTCATCTTGGCGATTCGCTCGGTGCGCGTCAGGACGCTGCGCTTCGCAGCGAGCTTGCCGCCGGTCTTCAGGGATCGATCGAGGCTCATGGGACCTTCCTTCTGGAGGGCGGCCGGCGCCCGCATGCTTACGGCGTGTACTTCTTCCACCACCGGTCGGAGAAGTCGGTCGTCCCCTTGAACTCGCGCTTCCACCGCTGGCCCAGTCGGGCCACGTTGTCTTCCAGTTCCTTCATCGCGGGCACCTGGGCCCGGATCTCCGCTCCGGTGAGCCCCAGGCTCGCGTACACCATCACAAGGGGGGGATTGTTGCCGGACGACCGGTTCGGATCAACTCCTTGCAGAGGCACTGTGAAGGCCTGAACGCCACCCTGGCCGAGTACCTCCCGGAGGCGTTCGGCGGACGGTGGATCGAGCGTGGCGATGACCAGGTAGTTGAGCCCGGGCACCCGAGGATCGCCGGCAAGCGGGCCGGCGGGCGATCCGGGCACAGCCGCGGGACCGGGGACGATGAGCCCGTTGTTGGCGGGGATATCGCCGACGGATGGCTCCCGGACCGGCGCCGACGGTTGACCGCCGAGTCCCAGATCGCTCAGCGCCCGCTCCTCACCCCGACGCCAGCCGAGGGAGAAGGCCACCGCCCAGATGATCACGCACAGAGCGATGACGCCTCCGGTCAGCACCAGTGCCCCACTGACCGGCAGACCGAGGAACCTGGTCGTACTCCCCGGCGCGGTCGCCGACTCCGTGACCCAACGGCGCGCGCCGGCTCGATCTTCCGGCGCGCGGCGGGCTTCGGGCGACGGTTCAGTCACGGACGGCGCGGCGGACGCGTCGCGTCCCGACGCCGGGGCACCGGGGCGGACGCCCGGACCCGCAGGCTGGATCAACTCGAACAGGGCTGGGCTGGATTTGCCGCGCACTGCGGGATTGTACCGCGCCGAGGCGGCGGTGTACCTCCTGCGCCGATCGCCGGGCTCTATACTCGCGTTGCATGGCAATCCGCGACGAGGACGTCATCCGTATCCAGGCTCGGCCCGTCACCCCTCTCGAGGGCGTCTATCTGCCCGAGGTTTTCAAGGGGTTTGCGACGACGATGCGCCACTTCTTCACCTCCTTCGGGCAGGGGAAGACCAGCCGCACATTTCAATACCCCGAGGTGCGGCGCGAGAACATTCCGGTTGAACAGGGGGGCCAGCACGCACCGAACTTTCGGGGCGTGCACAGGCTGAACCGCGACGAGCAGGGGCGTGTCCGGTGTGTTGCCTGCATGATGTGCCCCACCATCTGCCCGGCCCGGTGCATCCATATCGAGGCCGCGGAGAGCCCCTGGGACGATCGGGAGAAGTACCCGAAGAAGTTTGAAATCGACGAGCTTCGGTGCATCTTCTGCGGCATGTGCGAAGAGGCGTGCCCGGTGGACGCGATCGAGCTGACCACCGAATACGACGTCGTCGGTCTCTCCCGGCAGGAGATGGTGTTCGACAAGGAAAAGTTGCTCAACGTGTACGACGTCACGATCAGCAAGAAGCCGATGTAGAGTCCGGGACCCGCCGCTGGCTGGTTTGTCTACCGAACTCGGTTTCTGGCGACCCCATAACACGCTTGGCGGTACCGCTTCGAGCCCGATAACGGGCTTAGGCATCCGTTTTTCGTCGTTTCCGCGCACTTTGGCTTGACGGGACGACCCAAATCATGATGCTGGCAGATGAAGCGCAACATGCTTGCACGCATGGAGTTGCGCGATTGTTGGCGCCGGGTCAAGGCGGGGAGAGGGAGTGTCAGGGACGACTATCCGCGTTGATCGCGGATGAGGACCGCGAGGAATAGGCGTGCGCTGGCGAGTCGCTCGAAGCCGCACGCCCATTCGGTGTCCAAACACCCCCCGACAGAACGGCGACCGGGATCTTCCGGGTTCCGGTCGTTTTTATGGCCCCTTGGGTGGCATCCGCCGGGTTTGGGGGCATGTTTGAACCGGAGTAACGGACTTGGGGTCCCCAAGGCCGTGGTCTGTTGTGTAGTTCCGGTCCGCCGGGGGGCCGTCAGAGAAGGAGGGATTTCGATGATCCGAGTTGCCATTGCATGCGCGGCTCTTGCCGCGACGGCCGGATCGGCAAATGCGGTGTTCTTCAGTTTCGCTTCCGACACGACGGATCAGTCGTGGACCTGGAAGGGGAACGGGGCATCCGTAACCGACGCGACCGGTCCGCTGCACCCGACGACCCTCCTCATCGACGACAACAACGGCATGCTGCCGCGGCTTGAGGTGTCGACGCAGTTCGACGCCCAGTTGACGCTGCAGTACATCGGGAGCGTTCCGCTTCCCGGTGGGTCATTCTCGCACAACTACATCGCGAACGGCAGTTTCTCGTTCACCGACATCCCGGCGGGTGTGGCGCTCCTGACGACGACGTTCACGAATGCTCTCTGGACGGCCCGCGGCGCCGCGAACAGCTGGTACTCCACGGCGACGCTCCAGGCCGACGACGGCGGCGGGGCGACGGTTTCGATGGTCTGGGGCGGGGCTGCGCTGCCCGCGTACGGCATCGCGGGTCCCGGACCGCTGGGCGTCCCGGCCGGATTTGCCTTCGACCTGACGGTCCTGAATACGAGCGGAGTGATCCCGTACAACTTTGCAAACCTCGGGGTTGCTCTCGACCCTCAGACCAAACTCCCAGTGCAGCAGTGGTGGTCGGAGGGCTCCTACTCGGCCGCGGCGATTCCCTCGCCGGCCGGTCTCGCGGTGCTCGGTCTCGGCGGACTGATGGCCGGCCGTCGGCGTCGCGCCTGAGCGGTCTCAAGAGCGAGCGATCCAAAGCGGGCCGAACGGACCTCCGGCGGCCCGTTTCTCCTTTTTGGATTTCGGCGCGTCAGCGAACCTGCGGCGCTCGCACTATGCCTTGGAGTTCGTCGCAGAAGGTCTTCGCGGCATCGGCGACACCCATGGACCAGGGTTTGCCATCGGCCGGGTAGATGACAGAGCGGCTGGCTGTCACCAGAACGCCGCGGCCGTCGGGAGCCAGCATCGCCCGCACGTCCTCGGCGCGCCCGCCCTGTGCCCCGTAGCCGGGCACCAGGAAGATCTGGTCCGGCATTCGCGCCCGCAGGGCGGCACCCTCGCCCGCCTTGGTGGCCCCTACGACGGCTCCGACATCACTGAAGCCATGCCGCCCCGTACAGGGCCGGCCGATCGTGGCGACCTGATCGGCCATCATTTCGGCGACTGTCCGGCCGTCCGCGAGCCGGTGCGATTGGATGGCGTCGCTGTCGGGATTGCTGGTGCGAACCAGGACGAAGATGCCCAGGCCGCGATCCAGGAAGGGGCGCAGCGTGTCGGGGCCGAGGTAACCGTTCACCGTGACGGCGTGGGCGCCGAGTCGTGCTGCTGACTCGGCGTAGTGCTCCGCCGTCAGACCGATGTCGCCCCGCTTGGCGTCCAAAACGACGGCGAGCCCGGCCTTCGACGCGTGCGCCGCGGTGCGTTCGAGCGCGGCGACGCCGGCGGATCCGTACCGCTCGAAGCAGGCGGACTGGAGTTTGACGGCGGGCACGATGGGCGCGACGAGGTCGATGACGGCACGAGAAAAGGCGTCGATGACGGCGGCCGGATCCGGCCCGCGGAACGGCGCCGGGAGGCGTTCCAGCACCGGATCGATCCCGACGCAAGCGGGCGCGCCCCTTTGTGCGATCGCGTCGACCAGACGGTCGGCAAAGCGCGGGCTATCGTGGTCCGTCGCCATGCCGCCAGCATAGACGCGAGCCGCCGCACGTGGACGCCGACCAGCCCCGCCATCTCGACCTGCAGAAGGACCGCGGGCTGTCGATCGAGTGGCCGGACGGAACACGCTCGTTCTTCCCGATCGTGTACCTCCGCCGCATGTCACCCTCGGCGGATTCCCGGGCGCTTCGCAAAGAAATGGAGAGTAACCCGCTGGCCGTGCTGCCCGCGGCGCGCCCGGGGTCGGCCGGACCGCTGGTCGCGACCGGCGCGGAACTGGTCGGCAACTACGCCATCAAGATCCTGTTCAGCGACGGGCACCACACCGGGATCTACTCCTGGAAGTACCTCCGGTCGATCGATCCGGACCGCCCGGGGAAGCCCGCCGACTGAACGTATCCTGTGCCCGATGCCCGCCACCGGCGCCATTTCACTCACGACGCCCCTTCGCGCCTGCGCGGAGATCCCCGCGCCGGTCGCGGAGGACCTGGCGACGCTCGGTCTCACGAACACCGGGCGCCTGCTCGCGCACCTGCCGATGCGGCACGAAAAGCACGAGGCCGAAGCGCCGATCAGCGAGCTGGCCCCCGAGCAGATCGTGTCGGCGCGCGGCGTGATCGGTGCGACGCGCCCCGTGCTTCGCGGACGCTCGCCGCGGTTCCAGGCGATCCTGACGGACGGGACCGGCCGGCTCGACCTCGTGTGGTTCAACGCGATGTACATGCGGGACAAGATCCACCCGGGGATGCGGATGCGGGTGCAGGGCAAGGCGCGCCGGTACAAATCGGGGCTGCAGATCGCCAACCCGAGCTTCACGATCCTGCGGGGCGACGAGCCGGAGCCGACCGGAGAACGGCTGCGGTCGGTCTATCCGGCGAGCGAGCGCGTCTCGACCCGTGAGATCGAGCGTGCGATCGCGACGCTGCTGCCGTCGCTGTTGCCGCTGATCGAGGACCACCTGCCCGAGGCGTACCGGCGCGAGCGTGAGCTGCCCACGCTGGCCGACGCGTACCGGATGTTCCACGCCCCGGAGTCGATGGAGGATGTGAGTGCCGCGCACCGCCGGCTGGCCTACGACGAGTTGCTGCTGCTGCAACTCGGGGTGCACATGAAGCGGATGCATCTTCGCGGCACGATGAAGGCGCCCGCGATGAAGTGGTCCGAGCCGATCGACCGTCACATCCGCGAGCGGTTCCCGTTCGCGCTGACGCCGGCCCAGGACTCCGTCGTGGCGGACCTGGTGCGTGACCTGACCAGCGATACGCCGACAAACCGCTTGATCCAGGGCGACGTCGGATCGGGCAAGACGGTTGTGGCGTTGTACGCGATGCTGCTGGCCGTGGCATCCGGACACCAGGGGGCGATCATGGCGCCCACCGAGATCCTGGCCGAGCAGCACTGGGCGTCGATCACGCGGATGCTCGAGGGATCGCGGGTCAGGATCGAGTTGCTCACCGGGAGCACACCGGAGATGGAGCGGGAATCGATCCTCGCGCGTACAGCGGACGGGCGGGTGGACATCCTCGTCGGCACGCACGCCCTGCTGACGGAGTCGGTGAGGTTCTCATCGCTGGGCGTGGCGATCATCGACGAGCAGCACCGCTTCGGCGTTCACCAGCGGGCGAGCCTGCGGGCCAAGGCGACCTCCGGCACCGGTCCGTGGGATGCGCGCACGCCGCATGTCCTCGTCATGACGGCGACGCCGATCCCGCGAACACTGGCGATCACGCTGTTCGGCGACCTGGATATCTCGACGATCAATGCGTTGCCGCCGGGGCGCCGGCCGGTGGCGACGAGCATCGTGGGGCCGGAGGGCCGCGACCGGGCGTACGAGGTGCTGCGCCAGCGGCTGGACCGCGGCGAGCAGGCCTTCATCGTGCTGCCCGCCATCGATGGCTCCGATGACGAGGAACGCCCCGTGACGGCGCGCAGCGTGCGTACGCATCTCAAATGGCTCGAGGAGGGCCCGCTGCGCGGCAAGCGGCTGTGCGCCCTGCACGGGCGGCTCAAAGGGGCGACCCGCGATCACATCATGGAGCGATTCCGGGCGGGAATGATCGACGCGCTCGTGACGACCACCGTCATCGAAGTCGGCGTCGATGTGCCCAACGCCTCGGTGATGATCGTCGAGAGCGCCGACCGTTTCGGTTTGGCGCAGCTGCACCAGTTGCGCGGGCGCGTGGGGCGCGGCACGCGTCCCTCGGCGTGCGTGCTCATCGCCGACGCCGCGACGGAGGAGGCACGCCGACGGCTGGACGTCATGAAGTCGGTCAAGGACGGGTTCACGCTGGCGGAGAAGGACCTCGAAATCCGCGGCCCGGGCGAACTGTTCGGGACGCGCCAATCGGGCATGCCGCCATTCAAGGTCGCGGACCTGTCGCGGGACCTGGACCTGCTGAAGATGGCGCGCCGTGACGCGTCGGAATGGATCGCCCAGTCGCCGGCGCTGACGAAGCCGGGCGAGGCTTTGCTGCTGCGCCGGCTGCTCAAAGCCCACGGACAGTGGCTGGGGATCGGCGACGTAGGCTGAACCGGGCTCTGGTACGATGGGCCGCGACGCACCTCGGAGGGTCAACGATGGCCAGTCGCCGTTCATCGCTGCTTCGGCCCGCACGCCAAGGGGACCCCGCGGACCCGGCCGAGAGCATTTGCGCGCTGGTGGAGTTGCTCCGACCGGGCGGGCCGGCCCTGGCCCGCCGCTGGCTGGAGGCGCTTCTGCGTGTACCGGAGCGGGAGCGGCCGGCCCTGGTGGAATCGATCGAGCGGCAACTCGCCGCGCGCGAGTCGCCCTCCGAGCTGCGCGTCGTTCACCCGCCCGTGCAGCGTGACGGTTACATCGAGCAGACATTGACCACCTACGCTCGCGTCGAGCCCAAGCCGGACGCGGGAGCCCGTCGACGCAAGTCGTCGGGGCGCTGACCGCGCCGCCGTCCGTCGCGGGGGTAGGATGCCGCCATGAGCGCGAA
This sequence comes from uncultured Phycisphaeraceae bacterium, assembly GCA_964567955.1. Lineage (GTDB taxonomy): Bacteria > Planctomycetota > Phycisphaerae > Phycisphaerales > UBA1924 > CAZMPE01. The sequence continues at coordinate 10,267 of CAZMPE010000010.1, forward strand.
CCAGAGTCTGAGCGCGATCTTCGCCCAGATCGCCCAGATGATCGACCTGCTCGGCGAGGACTCCTTCCGCGCCATCTCGCACGCCAAGGCGTCGCGGATCATCGGCGACCTGACCGCCGATGTCGCCGGGATGTCGCGCGAGCAGCTCCTCGAGATCGACGGCATCGGGCCGAAGATCGCCGACAAGATCCTGGAGTTCGGACGCACCGGAAGGGTGGTCGAGCATCAGGAACTGCTCAGAAAGGTCCCACCAGGGCTCCTGAAACTGCTTGAGGTGCCGGGGCTGGGGCCAAAGACGGTGCGGCTGCTCTGGACCGAGCGCGGCGTGACCGATGTGCCCGGCCTCAAGAAGATCATCGAAGACGGGACGATCCTGACGCTGCCGCGGATGGGGGCCAAGAGCGTCGAGAAGATCAAGGCTTCGCTGGCCTTCCTCGAGCGCAGCGGGACGCGTCTGCCGCTGGGTGTCGCGATGCCCGTTGCCGAGCTCTTCGTCGAACGGCTGGGGAAGCTGCGGTCGGTCAAGCGTGTGGCGTACGCGGGGTCGCTGCGCCGAGGCAAAGAGACGATCGGCGACATCGACATCCTCGTGGCCACGGACGATCCGGCGAAGGTCAGCGACGCGTTCCGCGCGACGCCCGGAGTGCACGAGGTGCTGGTCGCGGGCGAGACCAAGTCGTCGGTCCGGTTTGCTCTCGAATCCGACCTGGGCCGCTGGACCGACGGAGAAGAAGTGCGGACCGAGACCGGGCCCACGGTGCAGGTCGACCTGCGGGTGGTGCCGATCGAGTCGTGGGGCGCCGCGCTGATGTACTTCACGGGCTCCAAGGAGCACAACGTGAAGCTGCGGGAGCGGGCGATCAAGGCGGGGCTGACGTTGAACGAGTACGGACTCTTTCCGCGCGACAAGGAGGAGGCGGCGCCGCATACGCGCGGCGTCAAGGCCGTTGCCGGGGCATCGGAGGAAGAGGTTTTCTCAGCGCTCAAGCTGGTCTGCCCGCCGCCGGAGATCCGCGAGGACCGGGGCGAGCTCGATCTCAAGAATGTTCCCGCGCTCATCGAAGTCGCCGACATCAAGGCGGAGTTGCACGCCCACACCACCGCCTCAGACGGCCTGCTGTCGATCGAGGAACTGGCCGCGGCGGCCAAGGCGCGCGGCTTCCACACGATCGCGGTCACCGACCATTCGAAGAGCTCCGCGGTGGCCAACGGGCTCTCGGTGGACCGGCTGATGACGCACATCGAGGCGGTGCGCAAGGCCGGCGAGAAGATCAAGGGCATCACGCTTCTGACGGGCAGCGAGGTCGACATCCTGGCCGATGGGACGCTCGACTACGAGGACTCGGTGCTCAAGCAGCTCGACGTCGTCGTCGCCTCGCCGCACGCCGCGCTGTGGCAGGAGGGCGAGACGGCGACGAAGCGTCTGCTCGCGGCGATCCGCCACCCGTACGTGCACATCCTCGGCCATCCGACGGGGCGGATCGTGAACCGGCGACCCGGGCTGTCGCCCGACATGGACAAGGTGATCGCGGCGGCGAAGGAGCACCGGGTGGCGCTGGAGATCAACGCGCACTGGCTGCGGCTGGACCTGCGTGACACGCACGTGAAAGCGGCGGTCGAGGCGGGGTGCCTGATCGCGATCGATTGCGACGTGCACGATCCGGGGGACTTTGACAACCTGCGGTACGGCGTGACGACGGGGAGGCGCGGCTGGCTCACAGCCGCGTCGTGCATCAACACCTGGCCGGCGAAGAAGCTCCACGAGTGGCTGAAGAACAAGGGCCGATGAAGGCCATCATTCACGGCGATTGTCTGGACATCTTGCCCGCGCTGCCGGCGGCGCTGGCACGCCTCGTGTACATCGATCCACCCTTCAACACGGGCGGCGTGCAGCGACGGCGGCGGGTCCGCGTGCGGGCGGACGAGAACGGCGATCGGGCGCCCGGATTCCACGGCCGGAGGTACCGGACGGACGCGGTGTTCAGTCCGATGTTCGACGATTCCTTCGACGACTACGCCGGGTTCCTGATGCCGCGGATCGAGGCGTCCCTGCGTTGCCTGACGCCGGACGGCTCGCTGTTCGTGCATCTGGACTCGCGGGAGGTGCATTACATCAAGGTCGCGCTCGACGCTCTGCTGGGGCGGGAGCGTTTCATGAACGAGATCATCTGGGCGTACGACTTCGGCGGCCGGTCGCGCACGCGCTGGCCCGCCAAGCACGACACGCTCCTCTGGTACGCGATGGACCCGCGTCGTCCGGTCTTCAACTACGACGCGATCGACCGCGTCCCGTACATGGCCCCGCGCCTGGTCGGGCCGGAAAAGGCCGCGCGGGGCAAGACCCCCACCGACGTCTGGTGGCAGACCATCGTCCCGACCAACAGCCGCGAAAAGACCGGCTACCCGACCCAGAAACCGCTGGCGATCCTCGAGCGGATTGTCAAGGTCCACTCCGACCCCGGCGACGTCGTGCTGGACTTCTTTGCGGGGAGCGGGACGACCGGGGCCGCGGCGGCGAAGCACGGGCGCGGGTACGTCCTGATCGACAGCAGTCCCGCGGCGGTGCGTGTCATGGAGCGGCGGCTCGCGGTTACGAAGTCCAGAACACCGTCGCCGTCGCGTTGATCAGCGTGTTGGCGAGGGCGAGCACGACCAGGAAGCAATGGACCGGGTCGAAGACCGCCTCGTCGCGCATCCGGCGCGAGGCCATGAGCAGCGCGAGGACCCCGGCCTGCACGGCGACAATCGGCAGGAACGAATCGAGGTGCTGCTCGAGGCCCTGGCCCGGGTGCAGGTTGCCGTAGATCGCCCGCGCCGACCACCCGCCCGCGTGAAAGACGCTCTGCTCCACGGCCAGACCGATCTGGCGCCAGATCGGGACGGCCGAGTTGATGTGAGTCACCATGACGCAGAGCGCCGAGACCAGCAGGCCGAACAGGCCCTGGACGCCGATCCCCTTGGCCACCGCGAGCAACCAGGATCGACCGCCGAGCGAGAGCAGCGTCAGCGCCGACGCGAGCAGCAACAATCCGATCGTGACGAGCAGCGGATTCACCGGACGGCGCTCCCTTCCAACCCCACGGGCGGGCGCGGCCCCGAGAGTGGCTATCGGCCGGAAACGGGCTCGGGGCGGGCGCCGGCGGGCCGGACGCATGTGAGATTGACGGATGCGCGGCCGCTACACTCTGGCCGCAGGGTTCCGGGGCGTGGCGCGCCGAGTTATGGGCGACGGCGCACCGTCCTTTTCGACAGGATCACGGCATGTTCGACCGTCTCTCCGAAGGGTTCGGCAGCGTCCTCCGCAAGCTCTCGGGCAAGGGCTCGATCACCGAGAGCAACGTGCGCGAGGCGATGGAGGAGGTGCGCACGGCGCTCCTCGACGCCGACGTCAGCCTCGCCGTCGTCGATCAGTTCTGCGAGAGCGTGCTGGCCGACTCGGTCGGGCGTGAGGTGACCAAGAGCCTGCAGCCCGGGCAGGAGATCATCGGGATTGTCTACGCCCGGTTGATCGAACTGCTCGGCGGTTCGCCGCCGGCGGAGCCCGGGCAGGCCCCAACGGTGCCGACGCCCGGCGTGCTGCGCATCAGCCCCGGCCCGACCATCGTGATGATGTGCGGGCTGCAGGGCTCGGGAAAGACGACGACCTGCGGCAAGATCGCGGCGTACCTGAAGAAGCGCGGACGATCGGTGATGCTGGCCGCGGCGGACCTGCAGCGGCCCGCGGCGGTGGAGCAACTCGGGATCGTCGCCCAGCAGGTGCAGGCGGACATGCCCGGCGGGGCCCAGGTCACGTTCTACAGCGAGCCCGACAAGATCGCGGCGTACGGGAAGGCCGTCGGCGTTGCGGTGGGCGTGTGCCAGCGGGCGCTCGCGGCGGCGCAGAAGGCGGGCATCGACACGCTGATCCTGGACACGGCGGGACGTCTGCACGTCAACGACGAGTTGATGGGTGAGTTGCAGGGCGTCAACCGGATGCTGCGCCCGCACCAGATCTTCCTGGTCGTGGACGCGATGACCGGCCAGGACGCCGTGAACTCGGCGAAGGCGTTCCACGAGAAGCTCGAGATCGACGGCGTGATCCTGACGAAGTTCGACTCGGACACGCGGGGCGGTGCGGCCCTGTCGGTCAAGCACGTGACCGGGGCGCCGGTGCGGTTCATCGGCGTGGGCGAGAAGCTCGACGCGCTCGAGGAGTTCCACGCCGAGCGGATGGCCGGGCGGATCCTCGGCATGGGCGACGTCCTCAGCCTCGTCGAGCGGGCCCAGGAGCAGGTCAGCCAGGAGGAAGCCGCGGCGCTCGAGGCCAAGATGGCCAAGGGCCAGATGACGATGGAGGACTTCCTCGGGCAGCTCAAGGCGCTGCGCCGCATGGGCCCGCTCAAGCACCTGCTGGGGATGCTGCCGGGCGTGGGCGCGGCCCTCAAGCAGGCCCAGATCGACGAGAAGCAACTCGACCGCGTGGAGGCGATGATCAACTCGATGAACCGCGAGGAGCGGGCGCGCCCCGAGAACATCGACAACTCGCGCCGCCGCCGGATCGCCGCGGGCTCGGGCATGCAGCAGAACGACGTGGGCCAGCTGGTCAAGCAGTTCGAGACGGTCAGCAGGCTGACCAAGTCGATGGCGGGCATGAGCGCCGCGGCGAAGGTCAAGGCCGTCAAGGAACTCGGCTCGGCCGGGATGGGCGGGATGGTCCCGGGCATGTCGGGCATGCCGGGATTCCGCAGCAAGGGCTCGTCGCACACGGTCAGCGTGAAGGACCGGTTCAAGAAGCGCAAGCGGTAGCGTCAGCCCCGCTCGACGGGGAGGAAGTCCTTCTCCTTCCCTTCGCTCCACGCTTTGAAGCGCGGCCAGAAGACTTCGCGAAGCAGGATCTTGATGCACGCGGCGACCGGGATCGCCAGCAGCAGGCCGTACACGCCGGCCAGCACGCCGCCCGCGATCGATGCGAACAGGATCGACGGCGCCTCCATGCCGGTGGCCTTCCCCTGGATGCGCGGCGTGAGGACGTAGTCGTCGAGGAACTGCGCGATCATGTACAGGGCGATGGGCGAGCCGACGATCCACCACCACTCCTGGAACGGCGCCCCGCCCGGCTGCAGCCACATCAGCAGCATCGCGAGGGGAACTCCGACGAAGTGGACGTACGGGACCAGGAAGAGCATCCCCACCACCGGGCCGAGAATGAGCGGCGTGGGCACGCCAATGAGCCAATAGGCGATCGTCATGAACACGGCGAGAATCGAGCAGATCAGCAGCCTGCCGCGCACGAAGCCGGCAATGACCCGGTCCATCTCGCCCACCATGTCGATGATCCTGCCCTTGCGTCGTTCCGGGATGAGCCCCTCCCAGAAGGCGAGCACCTGGCCGTAGCCCGTGCAGAAGAAGTAGAAGAAGAAGGCGGTGATGAAGGCGAAGAAGACAAACACGCCCAACGAAAAGATCCCGCGGACCGCGACCATCGCGGCGTCCGCGCCGGTCCCAATGGCGCGTTTGCCCACAGCGGCGCCGATTGCTTCGGCGTTGGCGATGGCCCAGCTGGAGACCGCGTTGATCGCTGGCTGCAACTCGGATGGAGGATCATCGGAGGGCGGCGGGCGCAGCACGTCGTAGATCTGGCGCCACGCCTGGTTCGGCAGTCCCTGGCGCACCACGCTGTCGTGCGTCGCGGATGCCTCCAGGCCTTCCTTCAGTTTGCCCGCGTCGCGGGCCACGACCATGACCTGGTTTGTCCCCTGGATGATCGCGAACCCCGCGCCGAAGGTGAGTGGCACCAGGAGCACGGCGCCCGCGCCGACGATGATCCCGACCGCCGCGCCCTGCCGGCTGATCCACTTGCGTTTCGTCACCCATCGAACCACCGGTTCAAAGAGGTAGGCGAGCGCGAGCGCAACAAGCATGGGGACGGTGACGGGGCTGAGGACGTAACCGAGATAGAGGATCGCGAGGACGCCCGCGACGGCGAGGACATCACGCACGGGCTGGAACTGCCACAGGTGCTGGGAGCGCCAGTCGGTCGGCGCGCCGGTGCTCGGCGGATCGTTCGTTCGTTTCGGCGGGCTGCCCGGCGCGTCCGGCATGGACACAGGGTAGCGGATCGCGACTAGATCGTCTCGGCCCCGTTGAAGGCCTCGTCGAACTCGTAGACGTCCTGGAAATCGGTCAGGGAGTCGTCGTCGCTCTTGCGCATGACCCCTGCGTCGATCATGGCGAAGACGATCTTGCCGAAGTCGTCGGTCTTGCGGACGCTCCAGCGGTCCAGGACCGTCCGGGCCAGCATGCCGTAGCGCCGTATGGCGTAGTCACGCAGGCCGATGCACAACTGCTGGCCGCTTACGTGCCGCTCGGGGCCGCTCGTCGGCGGTGGCGGCTCGCCGGGCGAGCCCTCGCCGTGGATCATCTTGACGGTATGGGCGAGGCCGTCGCGGACGAACTGGAACGCCTCCGGCGGGTACGGACCGGCCTTCTCTCGGATTGTCCGCCAGATCAGATTCTCGGCCTCTGCCACGAGCTGAGTCTCCCGGTTCCGGGCGTCAGGCGCCGGCGATCATCCTAGCAGAGCGTGCGGGCTTGATCTTTCGTCCGCTCGCCCGCGTCGCGCTCACACAGTCGTTCCCCTTCACAAACCAACGCAGCCGCGCACCGGTCCAGCGGCCCTTCTCGCCGATGCCGATACGCGGCGAACCGGCAACCAGTTCATCGGAAAGGACCCCCCGGGAGGTTCGCTCGATGTACAGGGCCCCGCGGGCCGCCAGGTCGATCCCGTCGAGTTCTCGGTCTATCTCCAGGGCCTTGCAGACACACCCGGGGCCGCGGCAGAGAGCGCGGTCGGGCACGTCCCGACCGCCCGCGGCCCTGTTGGCCCGCATGCGACCCAGCCCTTCGACCGGCTCGAGAGCCCGAATCAGCACCGCGAGGGGCTCGCCTTCACGCCCGCACACGACGTTGAAACAGAAGTGCATGCCGTAGGTGAAGTAGACGTAGGCCGTTCCGGGCGGGCCGTACATCGACTCATTGCGAGGCGTGCGTCGGCCCTTGTAGGCATGGGACGCCGCGTCCGCCACCCCGGCGTAAGCCTCGACCTCAACGATGATGCCGGCGAGGCGGGTGCCGTCGTCGAGGACCCGCACCAATCGATGGCCGAGCAGTCGACGGGCGAGCGTCGCGGAGTCCGTCGCGAAGAACCGTCGGCGGGCGATGGACGCGGTCAGCGCCTCAGGCATACGCGTGCAGCCCCGGGAGGAGCAGGTTGACGCCGAAGTAAGTCCAGCACATCACGACGAAACCCAGAACACTCATCCACGCGGTCACGAGCCCGCGGTTTCGCGAGGTCATCAGGCGGAGGTGGATGACGATGAGGTAGATGATCCAGGTGGCCAGAGCCCACGACTCTTTCGGATCGAAGGCCCACCAGCGGCCCCACGAGTGATCGGCCCACCAGGCGCCGAGCAGGATCCCGACCCCCAGCGTCCAGAAGGCCAGCTGCAGGACGGTCAGCTGCGCCCGGTCGAGGTCGTGCAGCGTGCGGGCCGGACCCACCGGCGCGCCGGACTCGAGATTGAGCGCCGCGGCGGCGAGCGGAACCGGCGCCGCGCGCCACTTCG
>CAZMPE010000011.1:0-17869 GCA_964567955.1 uncultured Phycisphaeraceae bacterium
GGCCTCGATTCGCTCAAGCTGCTCGCCGACCGCAGCTACCTCGTCTTCATCATCTGCTCGTTCCTGATCTGCATCCCGCTGGCGGGGTACTACAACCAGGGGCGCAACTTCATCGACTACATCGGGTTCTCGAACCCGACCATGACTATGTCCTACGGGCAGATGACCGAGATCCTGTTCATGGTCCTGATGCCGCTGTTCTTCGTCCGACTCGGCGTGAAGAAGATGCTCGCGATCGGGATGCTGGCCTGGGTGGTTCGGTACGGGTTGTTCGCCGACGCCGCCGAGAATCGCGTGATCTGGATGGCGGTCGGCGGCGTCCTTCTGCACGGCATCTGCTACGACTTCTTCTTCGTCACGGGCTTCATCTACGTCGACAAGAAAGCGCCGCGCGAGATCCGCGGGCAGGCGCAGGGCTTCCTCGTGCTCGTCACGCAGGGGCTCGGCCTGGGGCTGGGAGCCCAGATCTTCGGACGGATCATGAACGACAACAAGGTCGTCGAAAACGGTGTCACGTCGTACAACTGGCAGACCGTCTGGCTGATCCCGTGCGGCATCGCCGCGGCCGTCACCGTGCTCTTCGTCCTATTGTTCCGTGACACCGTACGAGCGACGTCTCAGGAGCCCCGATGACCGATCCGACGGCGAGGCGTGAACCCGTGCGCAGCCCGCGCGCCGCGACCGAACAGCTGCCGGTGTCCGTCTACGCCACGAGCGTCGAGGCCAGTCGCGCCGTCGCGGCGGAGATCGCCACGCTCATCCGCGAACGCGCGAGCGGCAAGCCCGCGGTGCTCGGGCTGGCGACCGGCTCGACGCCGATGGGCGTCTACGCCGAACTGGTGCGCCTGCACCAGGAGGAAGGGCTCTCCTTCCGCAACGTCGTCACGTTCAACCTCGACGAGTACTGGCCGGTGGCGCCGGAATCGCTCCAGAGCTACCGGCGGTTCATGCGCGAGCACCTCTTCGACCTTGTCGACATTGACCCGCGCAACACGCACCTGCCCGACGGGACCGTCGAACGCTCGCGGCTCGCGGCGCACTGCGCGGAGTACGAGGCGCGGATCGCGGACGCGGGCGGCATCGACGTGCAACTCCTCGGGATCGGCCGGACCGGTCACGTCGGATTCAACGAGCCCGGTTCGCCCCGGGACAGCCGCACCCGCCTGATCACACTCGACCAGGTCACGCGGATGGACGCGGCGAGCGATTTCTTCGGAGAGCGGAACGTGCCGCGCCAGGCGCTCACCATGGGCGTCGGGTCGATCCTCGACGCCCGCCGCGTGATCCTGATGGCGTTCGGCGAGCACAAGGCGGCGATCGTCAAGCGGGCCGTCGAGGGCGAAGTGACGCCGAGCGTCGCCGCGAGCTTCCTGCAGCAGCACAGGGGGGCACGGTTCGTGCTCGACCCCGCGGCGGCGAGTGAACTCACCCGCTTCAAGACGCCCTGGTTGCTGGGTTCCATCGAGCAATACGGGCTGGCGTGGGATGCGCCGACGACGCGCAAGGCGGTGATCTGGCTCGCGCTGAAGGTCGGCAAGCCCGTCCTGAAGCTGACCGACGAGGACTACAACGAGCACGGCCTGCAGGAACTGCTGTCGAATCGCAGCGGCGGCGCGTACGAGATCAACATCGAGGTCTTCCGCGGGCTGCAGCACACCATCACCGGCTGGCCCGGCGGCAAGCCCGGTCGCCCGAAGTTCGTCCCCGGCGTCGGCGTGGAGACGAGCAACCCTCCCGACGAGTTCCCCAAGCGCGTCGTCGTATGCAGCCCCCACCCGGACGACGACGTGATCTCGATGGGCGGAACGCTTATCCGCCTCTGCGACCAGGGGCACGAGGTGCACGTCGCCTACCAGACTTCCGGCAACATCGCGGTCTGGGACGAGACGGCCGAGCGGCACGCCGACTTCGCCGCCGAGTTCTGCGGGGCGTTCCACTTCGTCGAGGGGACGACGCGCTCGCGACAGATCGCCGACGGCGTGCGGGCCTTCATCCGGGCCAAGGCGGTGGGGGAGCCGGACAGCCCGGAACTGCGATCGATCAAGACGTTGATCCGGCGGACCGAGGCGCGGGCCGCGGCCAAGTACTCGGGCGTCAAGCCGGAGAACATCCACTTCCTCGATCTGCCGTTCTACGAGACCGGCAAGGTGCGCAAGAAGCCCCTAGCGCCGGAGGACATCCGCCTGATCGTCGAGCTGCTCGGACGTGTCCGCCCGCACCAGATCTACGCCGCGGGCGACCTTTCCGACCCGCACGGAACGCACCGCGTCTGCCTGGCCGCGGTCTTCGAAGCGTTGCGTGAGCTGTCCGCTCAGCCCTGGGCAAAGTCCTGCGATGTCTGGCTCTACCGCGGCGCCTGGCAGGAATGGGAGCCGCACGAGATCGACATGGCTGTGCCGCTCAGCCCGAGCGAGGTCGAGCGCAAAAGGATGGCGATCTTCAAGCATGAGTCGCAGAAGGACAAGGCGCTCTTTCCCGGTGCCGCGGACACCCGCGAGTTCTGGCTGCGGGCCGAGGAGCGCAACCGGCACACCGCGCAGCTCTATGACCGGCTGGGTCTTCCCGAATACCAGGCGATCGAGGGCCTCGTGTACTGGAAGCTGACGCCGACACCGATGGCGGGCGACACGAAGCCGCCGCGGCGGGGCGCGACGGAACCGCTGCCGGGAGCGCGCGGGTGAGCGGGCGCCTCGGAGTCTGTTCCTGGTCGCTCCGTCCGCACACGCCGGAGGAACTGGCGCAGTCGGTGCGGGACTGCGGGCTCGACGCCGTCCAGTTGGCCCTCGACCCGATCCGCGACGGACGGTGGGACGAGGCCCGGACTCGCAAGGCGCTCGGCGCGGCGGGCGTCACGGTCCTTTCGGGGATGATGGCCATGAAGGGCGAGGATTACTCCACGCTCGAGTCCATCCGGCGGACGGGGGGCGTCCGCCCCGACTCAACCTGGAAGGCGAACCTCGAGGCGGCGCGGCACAACGCGGCCATCGGGGCACGCCTCGGTCTTCGGCTGGTCACGTTCCATGCGGGGTTCCTGCCCCACGACAGACGCGATGCCGAGCGGCGGACGATGCTCGATCGCATCGAGCAGCTTGCGGAGATCTTCGGCGCCAGCGGGATGGCGATCGCGCTCGAAACGGGTCAGGAGACCGCCGCCACGCTGCTCGACGTCCTCGCGGGTCTCGGCGACGACCGGATCGGTGTGAACTTCGATCCGGCGAACATGATCCTGTACGGAATGGGCGATCCGGTCGCCGCGCTGCGCACGCTCGGCCCGCGGGTTCGCCAGATCCACATCAAGGATGCGCTTCCGTCACCGTCCTCCGGAGAGTGGGGGAGCGAGACCGTCGTGGGATCCGGCGCCGTGCCGTGGGGCGAGTTCCTCGAGGCGGCGTGCTCGCTCGCGTCCGGGTGCGACCTGGTGCTCGAGCGTGAAGGTGGAGAGCACCGGATCGCCGACGTGAAAACGGGACGCCTGGTCGTGGAAACCGAGCTTGCCAGGATGGGCCGGTGCCCGTCATGAGCGCCCCAACGATCGGCGTCGGCGTCGTCGGGCTTGGTTTCATGGGCCGCGTGCACGTACGGGCGGTTCAGGCGGCCGGCGCGGACGGCCTGCCCTGCCGGCTCGCGGCGGTCTGTTCGGACGACCCGGCGCAGCTCACGGGGCGGCCTTCGAGCGCCGGCAATCTCGGCCCTGCCGCCGGCGATCAGCCGCTGTTTAATCCGCGCGCGATCCACGTCCACTCCGACGCCGCGGATCTCGCCTCCGACCCCGGCGTGCACCTTGTGTGCATCTGCACGCCGACCGACACGCACGTCGCCCTCGCGTCGATGATGCTTCGCGCGGGCAAACACGTGATCGTCGAGAAGCCGGTCGCTCTGCGATCCGGAGACGTGCGCGAACTCGCGAAGGTGGCCACGGCGAGCGCCCGCCTGTGCATGCCGGGTTTGTGCATGCGGTTCTGGCCCGGGTGGGACTGGCTCAAGGCCCGCGCGACGGACCAGACGTTCGGCGCCGTTCGCTGCGCGTCGTTCACTCGATTGGGGTGCGGCCCGACCTGGTCGCCGGAGTTCTACCGCGATCCGGCACGCAGCGGCTCGGCCCTCTTCGATCTGCATGTTCACGACGCCGATTTCGTGCTGCACCTGCTCGGGGCGCCGGCGGCCGTGCGGTCCGTCGGCTCGGTGGAGCATCTCTGCACGCAGTACATCTACCCCGGCGGCCCCGCCCCGGTCGTGGCCGAGGGCGGATGGGTGGGCCCCGCGGGGTTCCCATTCCGGATGCGGTACACCGTCGAGTTCGAATCCGCCGTGGCGGACTGGGACATGGCCCGCGGCGGGGTCGTGATGGTCACACGGGACGGACGCACCGAGCCGATCGCTCTTCCGGAACGCACCGCCTACGAGAGCGAACTCCGCGCGATGATCGCGGCCGTTTCGGAGGAACGCGCCACGCCCCCCGTGACGCTCGACGACGCGTTGCGAGTCACGCTCCTGCTCGAGGCCGAGCGACGCAGCCTCGACTCCGGACGGCCCGAGGACGTTGCCCTCTGACTCCGCCTACTCGAGCTTGATCTGAACGTCGAGCGCATCCCACCACTCCGCCGTCAGCTCGCGATCCTCGAGCAGCAGCCGGACGATGAGCTTGCGCTTCGCGATCGGCCAGCCGCCGTCGAGCCGCGTCATCTTGACCACGACCGTGTCGCCCTGCGTCTCGGCGGTGTAGAACGCGAAGCGTGCCTGGTTCTTCAGATAGGCAAGCCCCTCGCCCTCGTCCTCGTACAGCACGCCCATCGCCGTCCCTTCCTCATTGAGGTGGACGATCAGCGTGAGCGGCTCAAGGGGCTTCTCGTCGGCGTGCCGGGTGAGCGGTCCGATGGGGATGATCGTTCCGGCCCGCGCGTAGAGCCGCGGCAGCGCGTCGTCCCCATCGCCCACGTCGAACCGCCGCCACGCGCCCGGCGGCCGCGACGTCTCCGCGGCGCCCGGCAGCGCCACGAGCAGGTCGTTGCCGATCAGGTAGGCGTCCTCGACCGCGCGAAGCGAAGGGTCCGCCGGCGCGGCGAAGAACAGCGGACGCGCCACGGGCATGCTGTACCGATAGGCATCCAGGACGACCGTGTAGAGGTACGGCATCAGGCGCGCCCGCTGCTCCAGGGCACGCTTGCCAGTCCCCACGACGCGCGCGCCAAAGCACCACGGATCCCCGCTCGACTCGCCCCCGGGCGAATAGCCGCGGATCATCGGCAACAGAGAGGCCGCCACGACGTCCCGGGCGAGCGTCTCGCCATCGCCGGACCTGGGCGCGCCGGCGATGTCAACGCCGAAAATCGGCTTGCCGGATATGCCCGCATTCAGAACCACCGGGATCTGACGCGCGGCCGATCCCGACTCCATCGCCGACGCCCACGCCGCGCCGTATCGCTGGCCGCTCAGATGCCCCGACCACCCGACGACGAACGCACGCCGGTCCGGAAACGCGGTCTTCAGGCTCTCGCTCGCGGTCCGAGCCGCCAATGTCCCGTAGAAACCCCGGAGTGCGCCGAACTCGCCCGGCCCGCCAAGGTCCTCGTCCGCGTCGATCGCGCCGTCGTCGGGCACCGCGAGGTCGGCCACCGTCACTCCCATTCCGTCGAACCGGTGCGACAGCAATGTGCGGTTCAGGCCCGTCCACCAGTCGCGCGTCGCCTGTTTCGTCAGATCCACCCAGACGCTCCCGCCCATGCGTGCTTCCGGCGGTCGCGGCAGCCAGTGCATCCCGGCCGAACCCTCCTCGAACGCCGTGCCGGGACCCGCGGGGATCGCCGCTGAAACCGTCCACATCGTGCGCCACCCCGACGTGTGCAGCGACTCGTTCAATGAACGCACGTCTCCGAAGCCCGAATGGCCCAGATCGAACCCGCCCGCCGCACGCGGCCCCGAGGGCCCGAGCCAGAGCACGTCGGCCGGGATACCGCGTGCCCGGAACTCCGACGCCGCGGCGCGGACCTCGGTCTCCGAGTTCAGCCCGCCCGCGTGCTGATACCCGAGCGCCCATTTCGGCGGCACCTCGGACCACCCGGTCACGATGGACAACGCCATCACGACATCCACCGGGGAGACGCGGTCGATCACGATGATCGGCAATCGCTCACCGTCCACGCGGAACACGATGTCGCCGGTCAGGTCGAGTTCGCACCGGCGCGTCGTGTCCGCCATGACGCCGAACGCCGTCCCGTCGGCTCGGACGGCGAGCACCCAGGGGAGCGGCTGGTTTTGCGCGTCACCCGTCGTCGAGGGGTCCGAGCAGATGAACCGCCGCCCGTTGAGCAACCGCGGACCCTCCACAATCCCCGCGCCGTACAGCGATGTGCCGGGCGCGATCGCGATCGTCGCGGTGTGCTTGCCGTCCGCTCCGGCGAAGACAGGGCGTACCGCCAGGTCCGCGGGCGCCGGCCTGCGTGCGTGCGCTGGCGTCTGAACCAGCAGCGACGGCCCCGCCTTCGCCGCGGCCTCCGCGTCCGCGTGATACTGGACGATCCCGTCCCAGAGCCATTCGGCGACCGGCTGAGCGGGCGCGACGAGTGTGCACGCCAGGAGCGCGCCGGCGGAAATGAAAAGACGCGGCCGTGCGGAACCAGGGATCATCAGCAGTCCTCCACCGAATCAACCGACGGGCAAGGATCGGGTTGCACCTTCCGACGCGCTCCTATGGAGTCTCGTCCAGGACGTCGTAGACACGCAGCCATTCCAGGCGCGGCCGCCAGGTCGTCACCAGTTCGATGTGCAACGGGTGATCGACGTAGACGGCGTAATCGGACTCGGTGCGGAAACCGACGTACAGACCGACATCGTAGTCGGAGTCGACCGTCGAACGGCCCGTCTCCACGTGCTTCCCGGCGCAGTAACTCACGACTCCCGGGATCCGCGGCAGGAGCCGGTCGCAGTCGGCGATCAAGGCATCCGTCTCCGCGGGGTCGACAAGCTTGAGAAAGACGACGTGGCTGATGCGAGCCGGACGCACGGGGCCGGAGGCGCAGCCGCCGACCAGGAAGCCCGCCATCACCAGCAGCATCACGAACGAGGTCCGCATGAGCAGTTCTCCACGGGGTCAGCAATCCTTGGCGCGCGAGGCGAGCGCGGCGTCGAGCCGCCCCGCGTGCTGAGCGAGGAGCGACTCCGCGGCCGTCCGGTCGAGCGACTTCCGATGCATCACCACGGCGGCCTTGACCGCGCCGCCCGCCCTCTCCAGCAGCGCGAGCGCCGCCGTCCGCTCCAGACCGGTGAGGGTCGCGACGATCCGCGCACCCCGGTCCCGCAGCTTGTCGTTCGTCGCGCGCAGGTCGACCATCAGGTTCTCGAAGACGCGCCCCGATCGCACCATCAAGGTCGTGGAGATCGTGTTGAGCACCAGCTTCGTCGCGGTCCCCGCCTTCATCCGCGTCGACCCCGTCAGCACCTCCGGCCCTGTCTCGACGACGAGCAGGTGGTCCGCCGCTGCCGGGCGGGGCATCGGCGAGCACACGAGCAGCCCGGTGAGCGCCCGCGACGCCGTCCGCTTCACCGGCTCGAGCGCGCCGAGCACGTACGGCGTCGTGCCCCCCGCGGCGATCCCCAGCACGGTGTCGATCGGTCGCAGCCCGAGCGCATCCAGTTCGCCGGCCGCTCCGTGCGGATCGTCCTCCAGCCCCTCGCTCGAGCGGCGCAGCGCCGCGTCCCCGCCCGCGATGATCCCGACGATCCGCCCGGGTTCGACCTGGAATGTCGGGGGCGCCTCGGAGGCGTCCAGCACGCCAAGCCGGCCGGATGTGCCCGCGCCGACGTACACGATCCGCCCGCCCGCGAGGAACCCGCGCTCCGCCGCGCTGATGAATGCCGTGATCGCCCCCATCGCGCGGCGCACCGCACCGGCCACCGACGCGTCCTCGTCGTTGATCAATCGGGCGCACGCTTCGACGTCCATCGTGTGCAGGGCGACGGACCTCGGGTTGCGCTGCTCGGTCAGCACGCCCGACCGATCCGGCGGGCTTGTCGGGCGAGTTGTCGTTGGTTCGTTCACGGTTGCACCCAGATTCCCGCAACGGGCGCCCGGCCCACGCCGGTCACCGCGGGGAGTGTGATCGGGACTCGGTCGCGGCACAACACCCCGAGCACGGCCATGCACGCCGCCTCACGGTACGCGCCGGGCAGGCCGTGCGCGTCGGCCGGCTCAACCGTGCACGAGCACCGGGAAGCGATGGCGCGCCCAAGAGCCAGGTTCCGCGTTCCCCCGCCGGCCAGGAGCACAAGGCGGACATTCCCGAGGCGGCTCGCGATCGTGCGGGCAATCCCCTCGCACGCGGTGGCGGCGAGGTCCGCGCCGCTCGCCCGCGCGTGCCACCTCGAGATCCACTCACCCGTCTCGTCCCCGGTTCCGAGCGACCGGCGCGACGAAGCCTGGGTCGCGAGAATGGCGACAAGATCCTCAAGCGCCCCGATCTGCACCCTGCCGCCCGACGCATGCCGCCCATCCTCATCGAACGGCGCCTGAAGGAGCGTGCGTGCGACCCCGTCCAGAAGGTGGTTGCAGGCGCACACGTCGAACCCCGCGATGGAAGCCGGATCCGGGCCGCGCAGCAGCGTGACGTTGCAGAAGCCCCCGAGATTCACGACGGCGACCGGCGGCGCCAGCGTCCGGAAGAACACCCAATCCGCCAGCGGCGTGATCGGCGCCCCGCGCCCGCCGCACACCAGGTCCGCCGCGCGAAGATCGAAGACGACCGGCGTCTCCAGCGCCCGCGCCACCGGCGTCGGCGCGAAGAGCTGCCAGCTCACCGGCGGCGCATGGAAGACGGTCTGTCCGTGGATCGCCACGAGGTCCGCACGATCACCGCCGAGCAACGCCCTCAGGGCTTCGGTGTGCAGCGACGCGAAATCCGAAGTAAGCCCCGCGATCTCACCCGCCGTCATCGCCTCCTGCTCCGCCAGCCGTCGCAGCGGCGCCGCGAGCGTGCCGAGCGGCCGTGTCACGCCGCGCACAAAGCGCGCCGTCATCGCGAGCCCCTGGCCCTCGACGGCGACCAGCGCGGCATCGAGGCTGTCGATGCTCGTCCCCGTCATGCAACCCGCCGCGAGCCTCTCCGCCATGATCGTGCACAGCCTCCGCTTTGGCACAGCCCTCGTCAACAGCCCTCGAGCAGATCATCCGTGATTCTCGCGTAGTGTCCGCAACTCGCCTCCAGCCCGCCCGGACGCGACCGCAGCAGCCACAGCCGCCGGTGCTCCTGCACGATCCGCTCGAGGTCGGACGCCAGCCGGAGCCGATCGGCACGACCAACCGTCCCGGCACGCGACAGCCTTCCTCGCTCCGCCGCAAGGATGGCCACATCGAGCGTATGCCGAACCTCGCGCTCCATCGGCGGCGGCCAACCCGACGGCATCGTCTCGCGGAGTCGCTCCAGGCGCGCCAACACCGCCCGCCATTGATCGGCATTGGTCGCGCGCAGTCCACGCCGCAACCGAGCGTCCTGCCCCGGCCGCTCCGACAGCGCCATGTGCAGGTCCGTGAAGAGCGCCGACGCGTTTCGCAGCGCCCGCGCGGCGCCGTCGCCGTCCATCGGCCCGCACACCCGTCGCAAGTCGGCGTCGGAATCCCCCAGTTCGTCCAGCCACGGCCCGGTCCGCAGGCCGGCGTCCCCGAAGACATGCAGCGAAGCGCCGCGCGCGTCGTACTGATCGAGAGCATCCGCGTTCCACGCGGCATCCGCCGCCTCGGCGAGCGCCGCAAGGCTGACCGGCCACTGCTGGTGGTGGCCCGTATCCCCCCAATCGGTGACGAGGAATCCCGAAGCCCCGCCTGCAACACCCTCACGCGCCGCGCCCCGGATGTTGGCCCGGCGCTCCGAGGTCCGTCCCGTGATGCTCCTCCACGAACTCGTCCCCGGACAGACCCAGGCCTCGCGCCCGCTTGCGCGCAGCCGCGCACACCACTCGCCGAAGGGCGCATCGGCCTCGTAGCCCCACGCCAGCCCGATCATCTCCTCCGGAATCAACTCAAGCGTCTCCGGGTGCGAGAGCGCGATGTCCGCCCAGAACATCGCCCGCTTGCCGCGCCGGCGTGCCATCTCCCCGATCTTCGAGACAAACTCCGCGTAGACCACCGGCCGCCCGCGCTCCTCAACGGCTTCCTTGCTCCGTCCCGCGCCGACGTCGAACGTCTCGTCGCATCCGATGTTCACCAGCCCGGACCGGAAACACGGGAGCAACTGCCCCAGCAGGTCCTCGACCAACGCCGCCGACCGCGGGTCCACCGGGCACAGGCTGAACGGCCCGGACCGGGGCCACTCCATGAACCGCCATTCGCCGTGCGTCTCGGCGAGCGGGGCGTACCGCTCATGCGTCAGCCACTTCGTCAGGTGCCCGAAACAGTTCTGATTCGCGGCCAGTTCCACGCCGCGCTCGGCGCAGAAGACGTCCAGTTCACGCACCTCGTCGGGCGTGATCGGGGACCACCCTTCCCAGACCTCCTCATGTCCGTCATACGCGAACGTGTGCTCGGTGTAGAGCTGCAGGTGGTTGATCTTCAGCGACGCGAGCAGCTCGACCATTCGGAACAGGTGCTCCATGGTCGGCACGCGGTCGCGCGAAACATCGAGCATGACGCCCCGCACCGGGAACGACGGCCCGTCCTCGATCACCAGCGCGGGCATCCCCGTGCCGTACCGGCGCTCGAGCTGCGCCAGCGTCCGTCGCGCGTGCGTCGCGCCCGCTCCCGCTCGCGCTTCGATCACGCACCCGCCGGAGTCCACCTTCAACCGGTACGCCTCGTCGCCCGGAAACACCAGCGTCCGCGATCGATCGATCACGACCCGGGGCTCGCCGACAACGCCCACGCCGCCCGTGAACCGCAAAGATCGCGGGCGCGGCAACAGCAGCGAGGGCTGAGCGGGCTCAGCCACGCGACGCCCCCCGGTTCCTCGGCCGGCCCGCGAAGCAGACGAGGAACGCCCCGAGGGTCGCGATGGTCAGACGCCACGGGAAAGCGATCTTCACGTCCGCAAGCTTCCACGCCTCGCCGCCCGGCCCGCCGCTCGACCACACGAACGGCGAGGTCCACCATTCCCACACGAACGGTTCCATCAGCAGCACCAGCACAAACCCCACGACGAGCGACGCGATGGCGCTGGCGCTGTTCCCGCGCCGCGTGCACAGCGCGGTCAGAAAGACGCCCAGCAGCCCCGCGTACGCGAACGTCATCACCCGCAGCACGAAGTTAATCAGCGTTCCCTCCTGATGCCAGAACACGCACCAGCAGGCGAACAGACCCAGCACGACACCCCACCCGACCACCGCCACACGCCCGACCACCACGTAATGCCGGTCGCTCCTGCCCGGCCGCAGCGGCCGGTACGCGTCGTTCATGAAAGTCGCCGACATAGCCGCGAGAGCCGAGTTCAGCGAGCCGATCCCGACCGCGAACAGCCCGGCCATCATCAGACCCTTCAGCCCCGCCGGCATCTCGTTCAGGATGAACCACAGAAAGACGTCCTTCGTGTCGGCGGGAGCCGCCACCGGCCCGCCGCTCCCCATGATGTCCGGACGCTGATAGAAGATGTACAGCAGCAGGCCGATCGACATGAACACAAAGAGCATCGGCAGGTTGATGAGCAGCGCGGCGAACGCCGAGCTTCCCCCCTTGACCGCGCTCCGGCACGTCAGCATCCGCTGCGAGAGATCGTGATCGGTGCCGTAGGCCGCGAGGCTCAGGAGCGAGAACCCGAAGATCGCGGTCATCAGCGTGTACGGACGCGAGATGTTCAACCCCTGGTCCAGTCCGACATCGATCAGCGTCAGCTTCGAGCCGCCCGCCACCGGCGTCCCGCGCAGCGTCTCGTAGATCCCGTCGATCCCGATCGGGATCCGGTGCAGCAGCACGAGCATCGCCGCCACCGCCGCCAGGATGAAGACGCAGACCTGCGCGACATCCGTCCAGATCACCGTGCGAATGCCGCCGCCGAACGCCGTCAGGATCCCCGCCGCGCTCAGCACGCCGATCGCCGCCAGCAGATGCCACGTCTCGCGCTCCCCGGCGAACATGATCATCCCCGCCGGCAGCGCCGCGACGTAGATCCGCGACCCGCTCGCCAGCACACGACCGATCATGAACGTCCAACTCGCCGCGATCTTCGCCGGCAGCCCGAACCGGTGCTCGAGCAGGTCATAGACCGTCGTCACCCGCTCGCGGTAGAACGCCGGGATGAACACGAACGCCACGACGATCAACGCGATGAACACCCCGATGTTCGTCGAGATGTACGTCAGGTTCCCCGCGTAGGCCTCCTCCGGGCCGCCGATGAATGTCGCGGCGGAGGTCGCCGTGGCGATCAGTGAGGCCGCCACCGCCCACACCGGCATCCGCCGCCCGCCGAGAAAGTAATCCTCGCTGGTGGACGCCTTCTTCCTCGAACACGCGACCGCGACCGCGACCAGCACGCCGAGATACGCGGCCACCACCGCCCAATCGGGCCAGCCGAGCCCGGCGACGGCCGGCGGTTGGGTCTGCGCCAGAGAAACGGTCGGCACGATCGGGGAACTCCGGTCGGCGTGCAACGGGAACGCCGGACAGCGGGTTAAACCAGGGGGCGGCCCGCGCCCCGCAGCATACCGCCGCCATCAGAGCGCCGTGTTTGAGCCCGAACGGGCGCGGCGATACGATTACCCCTGCGCGGCCCGAAACGACGCCGGCGGGACAGGAACACGGAGCAAGACCCATGCGATCAAAACTGCACACCCGAATCCTCTGCGCCCTGGTGCTCGCCATCACCGGCGGGGCCGCCCTGGCGCAATCGCAAACGGCCAGAGTCATCCAACTCCCCATCCGCACCGACGGGCCCAAGAGCCTCGACCCCGCGGTCGGCTCGACGACCTACGACAACATGGCCTGCTCGCAGGTCTACGAGACGCTCCTCGAGGGCCGTTACGCCGCGCCCCGACTCATGGAGCCGCGCCTCCTCGCCGCGATGCCGACGACGGACGACAACGGCCTGACCTGGAACTTCACGCTCAAGCCGGGCGTTCGCTTCCACGACAACGCCTGCTTTCCGGGCGGCAAGGGGCGCGAGGTCCGGACCGACGACGTCTTCTACTCGCTCAAGCGCCTCGCCGACAAGAAGAACCAGCTCAAGAACTGGTGGCTGCTCGAGGGGACGATCGAGGGTTTCGACGACTACAAGACCGCGCAGAACGCGGCGGGCACGTTCGATTACAACGCCCCGGTCCCGGGCTTCATCAAGGTCAGCGATTCGGAGTTCAAGATCCGGCTCAACCAGCCCGTCTACCGGTTCCTGTACATCCTCTCCATGTTCCAGACTTCGATCGTCCCGCGCGAAGCGGTCGAGAAGTACGGCGACGAGTTCTTCCGCAACCCCGTCGGCACCGGGCCGTTCGTGCTCGACCAGTGGGTCCCCAAGAAGAGCCTGACCCTCAACAAGAACCCCAACTACCACCAGGTCTACTACCCCGCGACCGAGGAGTGGTCCTCCGATGACCGGCGCCGGCGCATGCACCGCGCCGCGGGCAAGCAGGTCCCGTTCGTCGATCGCGTCGAGTTCACGATGTACGTCGAAGACCAGCCGATGTGGCTGCAGTTCGACAAGGGCAACCTCGCCTACACCGAGGTCCCGGCCGAGTACTTCGAGAAGGCTTTCAACAAGCGCACCAAGCAGATCCTCCCCGACTGGCAGGCCCGCGGCGTAACGGCCAGTTCCGACCGGTTGCTCGACCTGATCTTCCGCGGCTTCAACATGGAGGACGCGCTCGTCGGCGGATACACCCCCGAGAAGAAGGCGCTCCGCCAGGCGATCTGCCTCGCCATGGACCTCAGCGAGTTCAACGAGGTCTTCTACAACGGACAGAACATCGTCTACGACGGGCCCATCCCGCCCGGCCTCGACGGGTTCCCCGAGAACGGCTCCGCCCCGGTCAGCTACCGCGGACCCAACCTCGAACTCGCCCGGCGCAAGCTCGCCGAGGCCGGTTACCCCGAGGGCAAGGGCCTGCCCGCGATCCGTTACTACACCAGCCGCGGCGGGAACAACGCCGAGCAGACCGACCTGATGAAGCGACAGCTCGCCCGCATCGGCGTGACGATCGACGCGCAGCTCGTCGACTTCTCCACGCTGATCGAGTATTGCAACAACAAGAAGGCCCCGATCTTCAGCTTCGCCTGGGCCTCCGACTACCCCGACGCCGAGAACAACCTCGCCCTCTTCTACACGCCGAACGTCTCGCCGGGGTCGAACCACTTCAACTACAGCCGCCCCGAGTTCGACCGGATGTACGAGCAGATTCTCGTCATGCAGCCCGGGCCGGAGCGCACCGCGATCTACGAGAAGATGCGCGACATGATCATTGAGGATTCCCCCTTCGTCGGCTCGATGTGCCGCGAGCGGTTCTACCTGATCGCCCCGTGGGCCGTGAACATGCGGCCCACCGAGCGCTTCTGGTCCTGGTTCAAGTACCTCGACGTGGACGACACCAAGCGTCCGAAGTGATCCCTCGACCGACTTTCCCCCGAGGGTCACCCGCCGATGTGGGCCTACGTCCTCCGCAGGCTTCTGTACAACGTCCCCATCTACCTGGGAATCATCCTGGTGGTCATGGCGATCCTGCGGGTCAACGACCCGGTCTACGCCTACCTGGGCAAGAACGCCTCGCTGGAGCAGTACACCGAGCTCAAGACCCAGATGGGCCTGGACGACCCGTTCGCGGTCCAGTACGGGCGCTACCTCTGGAACATCGGCACGCTCAACTTCAGTGAGCGCAGCTGGGAGCAGAAGCTGCCCGTCGGCGAGATGGTGAGCAACGCGCTCGTCCCCAGCCTGCTCGTCACCGTGCCCACCCTCTTCATGACGGCGATCATCTCGATCACCATCGGGCTGATCTCGTCGTACTTCCGCGGCCGGGGGCTCGACCGGACGCTGATGTTCCTCGCCGTCCTGGGAATGAGCGTCAGCTACCTCGTCTACATCATCCTGGGCCAGTACTTCGGCGCGTTCTGGCTCGATCAGGAGTGGGGCATCCGCCTGTTTGCCGTCGAGGGGTACAACCAGAAGCTCTCGAGCCCGGGCTACTGGGTCTCCGAGCCCGCCAACGCCGTCGCCGGATGGGTGACGTACTGCGCCCTGCCCGTGATCATCGGCGTCATCGTCGGCATCGGCTACGACACCCGCTTCTACCGCGCCGTGATGGTCGAGGAGGGGACGAAGGATTACATCACCACCGCCATCGCCAAGGGCGCCTCGAAGCGCAAGGTGATGTTCGTTCACATGCTCAAGAACGCCATGATCCCCGTCATCACGCGGATCATGATCACCCTCCCGTTCCTCATCGAGGGCTCGGTCCTCGTTGAGTACTACTTCGGCATCCCCGGAATGGGCCGAACCCTCATCCAGGCCATCAACGCCAAGGACTTCCCCGTCATCCAGGCCTTCACCGCCCTGCTCGCCTTCATCTTCATCCTCAGCAACATCCTCACCGACGTCCTCTACGCCCTCGTCGACCCGAGGGTCAGGCTCCAATGAAAGACCGCGCCGCACAGCCCGGGTTCTTCGCCGGCCTCGCCCGATCGCGCGGCGTGCGCAAGTTCCGGCGCAACCGCTGGGCGATGGTCGCGATGGCTTTCATCACCCTGTACTTCGCGGTGGCGCTGTGGATCGGCGCCATGGAGGCCATGCAGTGGATCGGCGGCAAGACCGGCGCCTACGACCTGACGGACAACCGCGTCCTCGGAGCGATGCTCCCCGGCCGCATCCGCGAACGCGTCGGCCCGCCGAACCTGCCCGGCTTCGGGCTCGCGCAGGAGGACCGGTACCGTTCGAACCAGTACGACCTCCTGCTCGTGATCGCGGACCAGGCCCTCGAGGCCGTCGCCCGCGTCGGCCCCGACGACCCCCGCACGCCGCGCCAGATCATGGATCAGTTCGCCATGGCCGAGCGCACGCTCGGCGACCTCCCGCTCGCCGAGCTGCGAGCCCTCCGGGAGCAGGGACGCGATCGATTCGCGCAGTACGACGTCCTGAGCAGGCGGATCGCCGCGGTCGGCAAGGCGCGGGTCGGCGCCGAGAAGGCGGGCAGACTCCTGGCGCAGATCGGGTCGCTCACCGATCGCGCCGACTCCCTCCCCGATGAACAGGCGGCGCCGGTCCGCGATCGGATCAAGTCCGTCCGCGACGACCTGGCGTTCACGCTCGAAGACATCAGCTACGCCGTCGAAGACGCGAAAACGCTGGCCGGTGAAGAGGACTCCCCCGTCCATCAGCTCGATCCCGATGCCCTCTTCGACGCCGGAGACAGCGTCCGCCAGGGCGAGACGCCCGATGCGGCGCTCCTCGACACCGTCCACGACGCCGCCGTCGCCGCCCGTGATGAGCTGCTCGTCCGCGCACGCGCCAGCCTCGACGAGATCGAGACCGTGGTCAACCTCGTCTTCCCCATGCCCTCGGGCTTCGACGGGTTCCTGTACCGCATGCGCATCCTGCTCGGAACCGACCGGCAGGGTCGCTCCATCCTCGTCCGTGCCGTCTACTCCGGAAAGATCGCCATCCAGGTCGGCGTCGTCGCGGCCGTCGTCTCCGTCATCGTCGGAACCCTGCTCGGCGCCTCCGCCGCGTTCTTCGGCGGATGGGTCGATCACGCCGTCATCTGGATCTACTCGACGCTCAGTTCCATCCCCTACCTCGTCCTGCTCGCCCTCCTCGCCTTCGTCTTCCAGTCCAGCGACTGGACCCTCCCGTGGGACAAGTCCGTCAAGGTCTCCAGCACGCTCATCCCCCTCTACGCCGCGTTCTGCATGACGTTCTGGATCGGCACCTGCCGCGTGATCCGGGGCGAGACGCTCAAGCTCAAGGAACTCGAATACGTCCAGGCCGCGACCGCCATCGGCTTCAGCCGCTTCTACATCCTGCTCCGGCACGTCGTGCCCAACACCGTGCACCTGATGTTCATCAACTTCTCCCTGCTCCTCATCGCCGCCATCAAGAGCGAGGTCGTCCTGACCTTCCTCGGACTGGGCCTGAAGGAGGGCGCCAGCTGGGGGATCATGATCAACGACTCCCGGCAGGAGGTCATCACCGGCTTCTTCTGGCAGATCGGCGCCGCGACGTTCTTCATGCTCGTCCTCGTGCTCGCCTTCAACATCGTCTCCGACGCCCTGCAGGACGCCTTCGATCCCAAGCACGTCGGCTGAGGTACACACGCCCCCGTGAGCGAACAGCGACCCATCCTCTCCGTCCGCAACCTCTCGACGTGCTTCCGCACCGACGCGGGCATCGTCACCGCCGTCGACGACGTCTCCTTCGACCTCGGCGCCGGCGAGACGCTCGCCATCGTGGGCGAGTCCGGTTGCGGCAAGACCGTCACCAGCAAGTCGATCATGCGGCTGCTCCCGGAGCGCACAGGCTTCATCAAGCCCGCGAGCCGCATCCTCTACCACAACAGCCCCGACCGGCGCGCCGACGCGAAAGCGGACCTGCCGACCGGCGAGATCGACCTGGCGAAGGTGGACGAAAAGACCATGCGACGCGTGCGCGGCGCCCGCATCGCCATGATCTTTCAGGAGCCGATGACCAGCCTCAACCCGGTCTTCACGGTGGGCTGGCAGCTCGACGAGGCCCTCCGATACCACACCGACCTCGACCGCGCCGGCCGCCGCGAACGCGCCGTGGAGATGCTCCGGCTCGTCGAGATCCCCAGCCCCGAACGCCGCATCCGCGAGTACCCGCACCAGCTCTCCGGCGGCATGCGCCAGCGCGTCATGATCGCCATCGCCCTCTGCTGCGAGCCGGAGTTCGTCATCGGCGACGAACCGTCGTCCGCGCTCGACGTCACCTTCCAGGCTCAGTTCCTCGACCTGATG
>CAZMPE010000012.1:0-17566 GCA_964567955.1 uncultured Phycisphaeraceae bacterium
TCGACATCGCGCGCAGCTCCACCGCCAAGGGCGAGAGCCTGCTCGACACCATCGCCAACCTCTCGGCGATGCACGCCGACATGTTCATCGTGCGCCACGCCGAGAGCGGCGCGCCGTACCTGATCGCGCAGCATGTGGCGCCGCACGTGCACGTGGTGAACGCGGGCGACGGGCGGCACGCGCACCCGACGCAGGGACTGCTCGATATATTCACGCTCGCCGAGGCGCACGGGCGGCTCGTCGGATTTGATCTGACCGGTCTGCGGGTCGCGATCGTGGGGGATGTGGCCAGTTCGCGCGTGGCGCGATCGGCGATCGCGGGGATGGGCGCGCTCGGCGCGTCGTTGGTGTGCGTCGGGCCTCCGGCGCTCGCCCCGAGTTCGCTCAGCGCGCTGGGCTGCGAGGTGTCGCACGATTTCGACGCCGTCCTGCCCGGCGTCGACGCGGTCATGATGCTCCGCATCCAGTTCGAGCGCCACGGCGAGGACGGGCCGAAGACGGACCGGCCGGAGCAGAAGAAGTCCGCGGCCATCGCCTCCATCCGCGAGTACCACGAGTTCTTCGGGCTGACGGCGGCGCGGGCGAAAGCCCTGAAGCCCAAGGCGATCGTGATGCACCCCGGCCCCATGAACCGGGCGGTGGAGATCGACGCTTCGGTGGCCGACGGCCCGCGTTCGCGGGTCCTCCGGCAGGTGGCCCTCGGCGTGCCCGTCCGGATGGCGGTGCTCGAGGCCTGTATCAAGGCGCGCTGACTCCGGGCCGATCTCCTACGCTGTGCTCCCATGACCGGCCACCGGCTCCCAACCGACACCGACAACGGCATGCTGCTGATCATCAGCGGCCCCTCGGGCGTGGGTAAGACCACGATCACCCGCGCCGTCGAGCGATCCATCCCAGAGTCGGTCTTCAGCGTGTCGGCCACCACCCGCGCACGGACGCACAAGGACGTCGAGGGCGTGGATTACCACTTCGTCAGTGACGCCGAGTTCGACCGGATGCGCGCCGCGGGAGAGTTCCTCGAGTCGGCCGACGTCTTCGGCAAGAAATACGGCACGCCGCGGGTCTGGGTGGACGAGCAACTCCGGCGCGGTCGGCTGGTGATCCTCGAGATCGACGTGCAGGGCGCGATCCAGGTGAAGGCCAAGATGCCGGAGGCCTTCGGTCTGTTCATCCTTCCGCCGAGCGAAGAGGTGCTGCTCGAGCGGCTGCGGACGCGCCAGCGCGAGGACGAGAGCATCATCCAGCGCCGGCTGGCCGAGGCGAAGCGCGAGATCGCCCAGAGCCGCACGTGCGGCGCGTACGACGAGTTCGTGGTCAACGAGAACCTCGACGCCGCGATCAAGCGCGCCGTGGAGTTGGTGAACGCGGCACGCGCCCGGCGCCGCTAGGTGATCGTCAGCGTCGGGCGCGTCTGCCCCTGGCGCACCGCCGCGAGGCCCGCCTGCCCTTCGACCGCGGTCACCATCGCCTCGAGCGATTGGACCAGCATCGAGCCGCGTTCGGTGAAGTTCGCCGACGGGTCGCCGCGGTCCGAGTTCTTCCGCAGCGACATGGTCAGGGGGATCGCCCCCAGGAACGGCACCCCGAGGCGCGACGCCATATTCTCCGCCCCGCCGCGCCCGAAGATGTCGTATTCCTTCCCGTCGTCGCCGACGAAATAGCTCATGTTCTCGACGACGCCGAGCACCTCGATCCCGAGCTGCTCGAACATCTTCGCCGCGCGCACCGCGTCGTCCTGCGCCACCTTCTGCGGCGTGCAGACGACAACGGCGCCCGTCAGCCGCAGGACCTGGGCCATGGTCAGGGAGACGTCGCCGGTGCCGGGCGGCAGGTCGATGATGAGATAGTCGAGGTCGCCCCACTCGGTCTGCTCGGCGAGTTGCTTGAACGCGCCGTGCGCCATCGGGCCGCGCCAGATGAGCGGCTTCTCGGGGTCCACGAGCTTGCCGATCGTGACGGACTTCACGCCGTGCACCATGAAGGGCTGCAGGCGGCCGCGCATCACGACCTGTTCCATCGCGTCCAGGCCCAGGAGCGTCGGAAGGGACGGCCCGTAGATATCGCCGTCGAGGATGCCGACGGCGTGCCCGCGCCGCGCGAGCTCGACGCCGAGGTTGACGGCGACCGTCGACTTGCCCACGCCGCCCTTGCCCGCGCCCACGGCGATGGCGAAGCGCACGCCGGGGATCGCGCTCGTCTGCGACTGCGGGTTCTGCGGTCGGTCCGAGAGGCCGCGGATCGGCTTGTGGCCCGGCGCGGCGGTGGCGGTGCGCGACGTGTGCACGACCGCGCCGCCCGGATCCACGAAGACGACGGCGATCGCTTCGGCGGCTTCACCCTTCTCGCGTGCGGCCTCGGCCACGCGGGCGCTGACCGAAGCGCCCAGGGCCTCGAGGCGCGCGGTGTCGGCCCCCGCGGGGGCGGCGACGCGGAGGCTCGCATGACCGCTGCTCCACGCGGCGTGCTGCACGGACGCGCCGAGGCGGGCCCCGGTGGCGGGGTCCACCGTGGCGGCCGCGGCCTTCAATATGTCGTCTTTCTCGAGCGCCATGGGGGTTCAGTGTCCGGTCGGGGCCGGTTGTGCGGCATGGTAGGTCTGTGCGGGCGTTGGGGGCCCCCGGAGTGCGGCCCTCTCCGCCCGTGCAATCGCGGGAGTGGCGATGCGTTAGGCGGTGTGACGACGAATGATGTCGCGACGCGTCCACCGCGTGGGGAGGGGGCGGCGCGGCGAAGGAGCTTTCCGATGAAGATGAATCTTCCGTGCCTGGTCTCGATGTGCTCGTTGATGGCGCTCGCCGGCACGGCGACGGCGCAGGAGAAGAAGGACGCGCCCCCGCTCAAGGGGCCCGCCGTGACGCAGGACCGCATCCCCGGCGTCGAGCAGGGCTTTGTGCCCGGACGGCAGCGCGGCGCCCTCGGCGGCGATCGCGGCGTGCCGCAGCGCGTGTTCATGGAGGCCATCGCCGAACTCCGCGGTGACGCCGCCCCCGAGGGCCTGGCCCTGACCGCCGAGCAGCAGAAAGCGATCGCGGGGCTGAACGATGAGTTCCAGCGTTCGACGCGTGAGTTCGCCACGAAGATGCGCAAGGAGATGGGGCCCGATGCGGAGCGCGTGATGCGTCGTCCGCAGGGCGACCGTCGCCCGGACCAGAAGGATCCGAGCGACGAGATGGCCGGCCCCGACCGCCGCCCGTCGCCCGAGATGATGGAGAAGATGCAGGAACTGCGGAAGAACGCGCCGAACCCGACGGACTGGCAAACCAAGATCTACACGCACCTCACCGAGCCGCAGAAGCAGTTCGTCCTCGGGCGCATCGAAGAGCACGAGAAGCAGATCGAGGCCAAGCGCGCCGAGGAGTACGTGCAGAAGCGGTTGAAGGCCGCGGGCGCCGACGGCAAGCCGGCGGACGCGCGGCCCGCCGTTGCCGGCGCTCCGGGCGGCCCCGACATGCAGCGCGAGCGCATGCGCCGGATCCTGGAGCGCATCGCTCAGCTGCCGCCGGAGGAGCGCGAACGCCTGCTGAGTCGTCTCGAAGAGGCGCTCAAGGAGCGCACCGGCGATCGCGCCACGGATCGTCCTCAGGGCGATCGTCCCGCCGGCCGCAAGCCCGCGCCGAAGATCGATGACGTTGAAGTGCCCAAGCCGGGCGGCGAGATCCGCTGACCCGGACTTCCGACGGGTTATCCACAATCTGACCCGGGCTCCGGCCCGGGTCATTTTCGTTTTTGAACGCCGACGACCCCCGGCCATCTCGAAACCGCGACTCCAACCATAGTTGCGAACGATCGTAGTTTGTTCGGTCGATGGTGGAAGTTTGGAGGGTTTGGTGCCGGGTGTTTTATCCAGTTTGACAGAAAACGTCGCGACCGGTAAGAACCGGGGCCACATCTGGCCGATAATAGTATTCAGGTTCTCTTAACCAAAGATCTCTCTCTCCTCCAGCGGGGCGCTGTCCATCGATGGCGCCCTGCTTTGCCGATCGATTTCGGCGTGAGGACCCCCGAACAGGAATGGATCATCGGACGGCGGGAGCCTCCTACCGTTACGGCCCGCCGCAGGCGGGAGCGGGGTAAACGCGTTGAGCGAATCGGGCACGATCATCATCACCGGCGTCGCGGGCTTCCTCGGGTCGCACCTGGCCGAGGCCCTGCTGGCGCGCGGGAGGCGGGTGGTCGGCATCGACAACTTCGATCCGTTCTACGCCGCGTCCCTGAAGCGAGCGAACCTTTCCGGCTGCCGCGGGGCCTTTGAACTGATCGAGGCCGACATCGCCGACGCCGGCGCGATGCGCACCGCGTTCGAGCGGACGCGTCCGGAGGGGGTCATTCACCTGGCCGCGAAGGCCGGTGTGCGCCCGAGCATCGCGGACCCGGCGGGGTACGCGCGGGCCAACGTCCTGGGCACGAGCGTGCTGCTCGATGCGGCGCACGCCGCGCGCTGCGCCCGCTTCGTGATGGCGTCGTCGAGTTCCGTCTATGGGAACAACACGAAAGTGCCGTTCGGCGAGGACGACGACGTGAGCCGTCCGATCAGCCCGTACGCCGCGACCAAGCGGGCGTGCGAGCTGCTGGCCCACACGCACTGGTCGTTGACGCGGATGCCGACGGCCTGTCTGCGGTTCTTCACCGTCTACGGCGAGCGCCAGCGCCCGGACCTGGCGATCGCGTCCTTCCTGCGCCGTGTCGCGTCGGGCGAACCGATCGAGGTCTTCGGCGACGGCTCGACGAGCCGCGACTACACCTACGTCGCGGACATCATCGCGGGCGTGCTCAGCGCCTACGAGCGGATCGATCGGCACGGCTACCGCGTGTGGAACCTGGGCAGCGACCGGCCCGTGCGCCTCGACGAGATGGTCCGCGTGGTCGGGCGGGTCGCCGGCCGCGAGCCGGTGATCGCGCGCCGGCCCGTGCCGCCGGGCGATGTGGACCGCACCTGGGCCGACCTGACCCGGGCCGCCGCCGAGCTCGGGTACAAGGCGAAAACGCCCTTTGAAGAGGGCGTTTCGCGGCAATGGGATTGGTTCACGAAGCAGCCGTCACGGGCCTGACGGGCCGACCAGGGCGCCCGTGGCGGGCTCTTCGGGGCCCTTGATCAGTCGGTGCTGCCCACGGATCGCGCGGCTGACCTCGGCGCGGGAGTAGAAGCGGGCCGACGGCGAGTAGGAGCTGACCGGGGGCGGCGCGGGCGGCGGCGGGGCAATGCCGGGATTCTGTGAGGCGGACGCCTGAAGGTCCTGGGGGACTGTCGTGAGCCAACTTTCGGCCGCGTTGAAGGATTCCGAGAAACTTACCGGCCAGAAGATGACGGGGACGTACCCCATCGCGGCGTGCGCCTCGATGTCTTCGTTCTTGCGCGCGAGCGAGGCGGGCGTGCCGAAGTTGGCGGTCCAGCCGTCCCAGCGCAGGCCGACCCATGTCTCGTGCCCGGGAAGGACGAAGTCCGCGAGGTAGTTGGGGTTCTTCACGCGGTACAGGTCATTGGGCGTCTGGGCGGTCGTCGTATTCACCCAGCCGTCCACCCATGTCGGCGTGATGCGGTGGATGATGTCGCAGACCGAAGGCTCGGTGACAAAGCGCACGCCGGGGGCGCGGGCCGCCATCGTCTGCAGCCAGGAGATCTGGTCCCAGATCGGCATCAGGTCCGAGGAAAACGTGTCCAGGCCGATGATCGTCGCGCCCGCCGCGACCGCCATGTCCACCTCGGCCAACGCCGCGGCGACGTGCGACGGGTTGTTCAGTTCGAAGGGGTACATCACGCTCGGGTTCCACTCGAACGCGACCTGCAGCGAGCGTCCCCACCAGAGGCCGAGGTTCTGCCCGCCCGCCTTGATCTGCGGCAGGCCGAACTGCGGATCGGTCGCGGTGCTCGTTTTGGGGTTGCTGGCCCAGCGGGTGGTGAACTGGAACGGGTAGTTGTTCTGCGTGTTCTCGTTGTAGTAGCCCGTGGGGGTCCAGACCATCAGGTTCTTCCACTGCGACAGGTCGTCCTGCATCACGCGCACCCACGGGCCCCAGCCGTGGATGTCCGGGCGGCGGGTGGGGAATCCCCAGCCGGCCGGATTGGAGGGCGAGATCCATCCCTGATCGGCGAGGCCGACGGCCATGACGGGCTTTGAGTTGCGGGTGTATTTCGGCCCGCCGTAGCCCCAGCGGAAGAAGTCGCGGTACGGCGCGAGTGTCCGGATCCACTCATCGGCGACCTTCGTCACGCGGACGGAGACGACGTACGTCCGCATTTCGCCCGGCTGGATGATCCCCGGGCGCTGCATCTGCTTGTTGTGCTGGAGGCCCGAGAGCCCGAAGATGACCTGCCACCCCGGGCCGCCCTCGCCGTTGAGGAACTGGCCCTTGGGCTGCTGAATCGTGACGCACACATCGTGCTTGTATTGCAGGATCGGGAACTGCAGGCTCACGCCGATCGCGTACTGACCGTTGCGCAGCACCGCGACGGGCGAATACAGGTCGTCGGGGTAATACCACGCCTGCGTGATGTACGAGCCGACCGTCGTCTGGATCGGGAGGCTCGTGTTGCGGAAGTCCTGGTACGTGATGCTGTCGCCCAGCGTCAGCACGCCGACGCTCAGATCGCCGACCGGCTTGGGTTCCATGCCCTGGTTGTGGTAGGTGAACACCAGGTCGTAGCCGCTCGGCTGCGCGTTCATCGTCATCGTCGGCGCCAGAGCCCCCGGGCCGCTCCATGAGTGCGTCGGCAGATTGCGCGGGTCCACAAGGATCTGGTTCGTGGCCGCGTCCCTCATCACCACGCGCCCGGCCGTGAGCGAGGTCGTCACGATCGGGTCCCCGGTCTCCGCCGGGGGGATGAGTTGTCCGAAGGCGGGCCCCGTCGCGAGGGTCAGGAGCGAGATGGCGGCGGCGCGACGAAGAATCATGGCAGTTCCCTCCTGGTTGCCGGGCTCCGCACCGAGCGCAGAGCCGATCCGATGCACTCATGGATGTACGAAATCTTCCCTGTCTTCACCAGACTCACGCGCGGCCTCCTAGCGTCCCCGGCTTTCCCCTTCGGTAGAACCCGCGCAGATCGCGCCGCCCGACCCGGCCCGGTGCCGATAATCTGGGGGCCGTGCCCGGGTAGGACGCCCGAACACGGCCACAGGTTCGCGCGAG
This sequence comes from uncultured Phycisphaeraceae bacterium, assembly GCA_964567955.1. GTDB lineage: Bacteria > Planctomycetota > Phycisphaerae > Phycisphaerales > UBA1924 > CAZMPE01. The sequence continues at coordinate 7,126 of CAZMPE010000012.1, forward strand.
AAACCACTGCCCGCAAGGAAGCCGCGAGTGCCCGATCTCGAGAATTCCCGGCCGTCCCCGAACGACCCGCCAGCCGACTCCGCTGTCCGGTTTCGGGTGCGCCGGGCGGTGCGCGCGATAGGGGCCACCGGGCTGCTCGCCCTCTCCGGCGCCTGGATGCTCGGCGATCGCGCGATGATCCCCGACCTCATCGCAAACCTCGGCGCGCAGCTCGCGATCCTCTCGCTCGCCCTCGCCCTGTGGTGGGGCGTGCGCCGCGCCTGGCGCTGCGCGCTCATCGGCGCGCTCGCGGCGCTTCTGCACGGCGCGGCGCTCTCGGACCGCCGAGCGGCCATCGGCGGTGGCGAGCCCGGGTTTTCCGTATTGACCTATAACCCGAACAACGCCAACCGGGCGCACGAGGAGGCCGCGGCGGTGATCCTCGGATCCCACGCCGCGCTGGTTGGTCTTGTTGAACCGCCCGTCGAGCTCATCCTGGCGCTGGAGGGGGGCGGGCCGATCCCTGCGGCGTATCCGCACATGGTCTTCCGGGCGTGGACCCCCGGCGCGACGAACTCGTACCAGGCGCTCCTGAGCCGGTGGCCGATCGAGAGGCCTGACCGTCGGCCCAATGATGAGAGCTTTGCCGGCGTGATCGACGTCATCGTCCGGTCGCCGCACGGACCGCTAGGCGTTGTTCTTCTCCACCCGCCCTCGGCGCGCACCGGCGAGCGTTGGCGCGAGGGCAACGAGGAGATTCGTGCGGCGGCGCGCGCGGCAAGGAGGTTCTCGGACGCAGGACTCCCCGTCGTGGTGCTCGGCGACCTCAACTCAACGCCGTCGGGGTGGCGGAGCCGGCACCTCGTGCGTGCGGGCGGGGTGCGCCGCACGACGCCGCGATGGCCGCCCCGTGGGACGTACCCCGCTTCGTGGCCCTGGCCCTTCTCGCTGTCGATCGACGACGTGCTGGTCTCGAGCGGAGTGCGCGTCTCATCGTGGCGCATGCTCGGCGCCGGTGGCTCCGATCACAGGCCGGTGTTGGTCGGCGTGAGCGTCGGGTCGAGTTCTTCCGGGCCGCCCCGGTGAACCGTGCGCGGCGGGGCCGGCTCGGGCCGGCGCCGTCCGAGCCGCTCGCCGAATGCCCGGCCGAATCGCCGCCGTTCCTGATCATCCAGAACGAAGAGCCACGTGGCCGCGCCGTAGGCGAGCCCGTACGCGAGGACGATCATGACGAGCCAGGTCAGCGTCCAGTGGCGCGTGAGCGCGAGCGCTCCGAGCAGCACCGGGCTGCACACGGCCGCGGCGATCGCGGGCCGGACGATGGGCATCATGAGGTCCCGCACCCTCAGCGAGAGGCATCGCGCCCCGACGACGGGGAAGACGACGAAGAGAGTGATCGAGAACACGAGGCTGAGCGCCGCGGCCGGGCCATTCTCACGCATCGGGTCGGGCAGGACGAAGATGAGGATGATCGCCAGGATGGGCGCCAGCGCACCGCCCACGATGACGTAGGGCGCCACCTGCCTGATCTTTCCGGCGCCGTAGATGATCGAGAGCCAGGCGTCGCTGATCGACCGGATGGTGAAGAAGAAGATCAGGATGCGCACCATCAGGATGGTGGGCGGCAGGATGGCCTCGGGATTGTCCACGTTGCGCCCGATCCACAGCTCGAAGATGGGTTCCGCGAGGATGAACATCCCCAGGCAGGCGGGGATGGCGGTGAAGGCGTGCAGGCGCGTGGCGTGGCGCACCAGGGACCGCACCGCGTCGTCCCGTCGCTCGCCCGCCGACATGCGCGCCGACACGGCGTCGAGGCCCGTCGTCATCCCGAACGTCACCATCCGCACGTACCCGACGCCGCGGATGCTCAGGGCGTACACCGCGTTCCACTGGAGCGGGAAGACCAGCTTGCCCAGGATCGCGCACACGCGGTCGGGCATGCTGATGGCCAGCACCATCGCGCTGTTCCAGCTGAAGGTTCCCATGATCTCCCGGATCGCGCCGCGGTCCGCGAGCCAGGGCCTCGGGAGGAAGCGCCGATGCAGGCCGACCGCCAGGAGCACCGGGATCAGCAGCGTCGAGAGGTTGGCGATCGCGCACCAGATCGCGTACAGACGGAGGTCCGCGTCCGGATCGGTCCGGTGTTTCATGAAGACGTAGAGGACCACCGCGGGCACCAGGTAGCTCGCGCGCTGCACCACGACGAACAGGTTGTAGAGGGCGAACCTCTCGGTGACGAGGTAGATGTTGAAGACCGGCGCGACGAGCGTCAGGCCGATCGCGATCGCCGCCTCCGAGGCCAGCAGCCAGTGCGCCGCCGTCACCAGGTGCGCGGGGATGTTGAAGACCGGGAGCAGCGCCAGCAGGATGCCGAAGCACAGCAGCACCACCAGCGCCCCGCCGGCGCTCACGATGAACGCCGCGTTGTAGATCCTCGCGAACCGCTTCGGGTCCGCGTCGTGGTACGCCGCGCCCAACTCGCGGATCATGCTCCGGTCCATGACCTCGACGGCGGTCGCGGCCAGGCCGACGGAAGAGGTCAGCAGCCCGATGAGCCGGATGGCGTCCTTGCCGAACCAGTTGAGCTGGATGGGGACGAGGATCAGCCCGAACACGAGCGTCGTGAGCAGGCGCGCGTAGTTCGAGGCGATCCGGATGAACCCGGAGGATCCGTCAGCCGGCATGGCGCCCCCCGGGCCCGGGACGGCGGACCGCCTCAGCGCCGATCGGCGTCCGGCACACCGTACGTCCCGTCGTCCGCCCCATAGCCGTCCTCGTCGCCCGTGGTCGTTTCCCAGCCATGCTCTTCGGCATCGTACCGCCGGACCCAGCCCACCGTCATGAGCAGGCGCGCCACGACGCTCATGGCCACCCACGCCGCCGCCGTGTAGACCAGAGCGCGAACGAAGAAGAGCCCCGCTTCGCCGCGCGGCAGGGCGATGATCTCGCCGATCCCCACCGCGATCGGGAGGACGACGAACGGGTTGTAGGGCCGCTGCCTGATCAGCTCATCGAAGATGCGGAGGATGAGCGCGATGGCGATCGTGTAGGGGACGAAGGCGAGCCAGGGATTGTCGTTGTAGATGTGCCCGATGATCCCGGGGCCGAGGTTGAGGTCCTTGGAGACGAGGCGCACACGCGCCTGGTCGGGCAGATCCTGGCCGAGCGCGCCGGGCTTGTCCGGCCAGAACCGCCGGGGGATTGGGTGCGACAGGACATAGCGCATCGTGTGCAGCGTGTCGTACTCGACGATGTCCGGGCGGGTCTGGATGATCCACATGCTGTTCGCGCCCGTGAACTGACCGGTGCCGAAGTCGAAGAGCCCCTCGAAGGGGCTGGCGCTGCCGAGCTGCCGGAGCACGTCCCCCGGCGACGTGATGAGCTTCTCCGCGTTGCGCGTGGCCGTGACCGCGCCGAACAGGATGATGCCCGCGAATCCGAGCACCGCCAGCCGGCCGAACAGCGCTTTGGTGCCGAGGAACTTCCAATGCCCGTGGTACGCGCCCCAGGCCAGCGCGCCGACCACCGCCACCAGATCACGACGACCGAACGACTCCGCCAGGACCGAGAAGATCGCCACCATCAGCAGGATCACACTCGGAACCATGACCGCCGGGTTCCACAGGCGCGGCGCCCAGGCCCAGCCGATCAGCGCGACGGCCACGACGATCAGGCCGCTGCCGAGCGCCACCGCCGCCACACCCAGGTACGGCACGTACATGACGACGAAACGAAGGAACAGCCCGAGCCCGAGAAAGGCATACGCGAGCGTCATCATGCTCGTCGTGCCCGGACTCCCCGCGTTCGTGGTCACGTACGCCGAGATCACCCGCGCGGGCCCGCCCCAGGAATAGAACACGAAAAAGCAGACGAGGAACACGAGCGCGAGAACCGTGTAGATGATGGCGACGCGGGGCGTGTCGGTCACCGGGAGCACGGACCACTGGTCCGTGATCAGGCTCATCGCCGGGCTCGAGAGTTGGAAGAGGATGAAGCCGAGCAGGAAGAAGTTCCGCATGCTCAGCAGATCCACCGTCCCGCGGAGCGCCTGCGCGGCCATCACGACGACCAGGAGGATCGCGACGACGAGCAGGATGATCGCGAGAAAGGTGTCCATCCACTGATCCTCGGCGCCGTTGGGGTCGTGATTCGGGTGTTGTCCGGTCCGGCGGTCCGCCGGTTCCAAGCATACGGACGGCGCGTGCGCGGGTTCTCGACCCCGCGCCCGAAAGGCCCGTTCAGTGAATATCGGTCGTCGGCCCGCGGGACTTGCGATCCGGGTGGACGAACAGCGCCCGCGTCAGGCCGCGGGCTCCCGGTGGTCCAGAGGATCGCGCCGGTAGAGTGCCTCAAACCTGCCCACAATCACCGACGGATCCAGGTTCTTGAAGACCCATCGACGGCCCCGACGCCCCATCTTCCCGAGACGCACGCGGTCGCGGAGCAGTTCCGCGATGGCGGCCGCCAGCCCGCCGCTGTCGAGCGACTCCAGCTCGACGATCTGGGCCCCGCCGCTCGCCTCGAGCTCAGGCCAGGTATCGACACCCCGCGTCGTGATCACCGGCGTCCCGCTCGCCAGTGCTTCAAAGAAGACGAATCCGAAGTTCTCCTGGCGCGTCGGCAGCACGAACAGGTCCGCGGCCTGGTACAGCGACACCTTGAGTTCCCCGCCCACGTGCCCGACGAACGCGATTCGATCATCGAGACCGAGCGACGCGGCGTAGGACTTCAGGTACGCCACGTACGCCTTCTCGCCCTCCCCGGCGACAATCAGATCGACGTGCTCGCCCGATTCCCGCAACTCTCCGATCGCCTGGATCAACGATTCGATGTTCTTCTTGTGATGGACGCGGCTGAGAAACAAAATGGTGGGCCGCGAGTCCGACAGCAGCGGAAACTCCCGCACCGCCCGGTCCGCGCCCGGGGGATCTCGGTACGGATCGAGGTTGAGCAGGTTCGGGATCACCACGCCGCGCCCATTCGGGAACCACTTGCGGGCCTGCGACAACTCGGCTTCGGCTGTGAGATGCACCGCCGCGGCCTTCTCCAGGAAGGACCGACCCGCCAGCGCCAGAAAGAGCCGCTTCTTCAGCCCTCCGCGCGACATGCTCCAGTCGTCCAGCATCCCGCGCACGCTGACGAAGTACGGCACGCCGTGTTTGCGGGCGATCGCCGCCAGTTGCACGTTGGCCAGGTCCCACGTCCCGTGCAGATGCAACGCGTCCGCGGATGCGATGATCTTGGACGCGATACTCCTCGCCGCCCGGCCTAAAGCCCGCCCCGGGGCGCTCTCGTGTCTCAGTTCGACCACCGTCGGTGTGCCCGACTCGGGCCCCTCCCAGGCCTTGGGGGCGCTCTGGGCATCGCACGTGATCAGCGTGACCCGGTGCCCGACGTCGCTCAGGGCTTCGCACAGATCAATCGTGGCGCGTACAGGTCCGCCGCGTTCAAGTCGGAGGAGATCGATGTAGTGCACAATGTGCATCGTGACGACGGCTCAGACATCCCTCCGCTCGGTTATCGGATCGACCGGGATCACTCGGTCAGATCGACGATGGGCTATACCGTAGCCGGTGCGGAAGGGTTCCGCCTGCGCCCCGATGAAAATCTCAGCGGCCCGCCGCCGCAGCTTGGACGGCTTCCAGATAGACGGCCTCGAACTGCTTCGTGACCGTCGCCGGATCCAACGTCCGGAAGACCCATTCGCGGCCCCTGTCCCGCATGGCCGAGAGGGCCGCCGGGTCCTTGAGCATGGCCGAGATCGCGTCCGCGAGCCGCGACTCGCTGGTCGCCTGTTTCTCGGCCAGCTCGATCACCTTGGCCGCGCCGCTCGACTCCAGTTCCTCCCAGATGTCCACTCCTCTGGTCGTCACCACCGGCGTGCGGCAGGCCAGCGACTCGGTCAGGACGAACCCGAAGTTCTCCTGGTAGGTGGGCAGCACAAACAGGTCCGCCGCCTCGTACAGGGACAGTTTCTCGCGGCCCACCACGAGGCCGAGCATGTGGACGCGGTCCTGCAACTCCAGCCGTTTCACGATGGCGGCGAGCTGCGCTGTGTATTCCGGGTCGCCGGTGCCCGCCAGGAGGTAGTTCGCGTCCACCCCCTTCTTCCGCAGCAAGCCCGCCGCTCCCAGCAGCAGTTCGATGCCCTTCTTCTCGTGGAGGCGGCTCAGGAACAGCACGTTGGGCCGCCCCTGGTTGAGCGCGCCGAACCGGGCCTTTGCCGGCCCGGGGCCGGGCAGCTCGCGGAACTCGTTCAGGTCCATGACGTACGGGATCACGATCCCGTTCCCCATGGGGAACCACCGGCGCGCCTGCTCCAACTCCGCCTTCGCGGTGCAGTGCACGCACGCGGCCTTCTCCAGCGTCCGCCGCCCTACCACCGAGAGAAACACGCGCTTCTTCAGCCCGCGCTGCGACATGCTCCAGTCGTCGAGCATCCCGTGCACCGTGTACACATACGGGATTCCCCGCCGACGGGCCGCCGATGCGAAGGGCAGGTTCGACGGCGTCCACACGCCGTGCAGGTGCACCAGGTCCGCCCCCGCGATCAGTTCACGCACGCGCGTCCGGTCGGCCAGCGTCATCAGCCCGCCCACGGTGGGTGGCCCGAGAAGGGCCACGCGCGGGAAGCCGTGCTTGGCGCGCTTCCATTCCTCCGGCACGTCCTGGTCGATCTGGGTCGCGAGCGTGACATCGTGCCCGTGGGCCGCGAGCCACGCGCACAGATCGAGCACGCAACGAACGACGCCGCCCTGCGAGAAACGAATGTCGTTCAGGTAATGAAGGATCTTCACATGTTCCCCGCGAGTCTGGCCGGGATCGGCCCGCCCGGGCGGCAGCCGGGCCGACGTGCGTATCGAGCGCAAACAATAGGTTCCATCGGCATTCCGCGCTCGACCCCGGTCAGAGCCGGGGACGCTCCTTGACCTTGACGGCGGGATTCCCCGAGTAAACGGACCAGGGTTCGAGGTCCTTCATCGCCACCGCCGCGGCCCCGAGGATCGCGCCCTCGCCGACCGTGATGTTGGGCCCGACAAAGGCATCGGCGGCGATCCAGGCGTAATCCTTGACAACGATCGGCGGGCGCAGCAGCGGCATGTCCGGCTTCCGGTAGTCATGCGTCCCCGCGCAGAGGTGCGCGCCTTGCGAGATCGACACGTGATCACCGATCGTGACCTTGCCCAGGCAATAGATGATCGCGCGGTCGCCGATCGACGAGTTGTCGCCGATGGTCAGGTTCCACGGCTGTTCGACCAGCACGCTCGGCCGCACCCGCACATCGCGACCCACCGTGGCCCCGAAGAGCCGCAGCAGCGACCGGCGCACGCCGTAGAAGTTGTGGAACGTCAAGCGGAACAGGATCTGTCCGATATAGCTCCACAGCACGCGCCCGATCTTCTCGCGCCGCGAGTACGGGCTGCGCGCACGCGACTCGATCGAACCGGACGCCGGGGTTGTCGAGGGTGTGGTGCTCACGGGGTGGGTGGGCGGGCGGGCGCGGCCGGTGCGCTGGTTTGACCCTCCCGGCGGCGCTCCTGACGCATGACCGAGAGTTTAACGGCGATCATGCCCTCGTAGAGCGAGCGCATCCGTGCGTAAGCGATGCCCGCGCGCCCGTCGAGGAAGCCCATGCGCACGATGGTGGTGTACAGAAACGAGATCAATGAGCGGGCGGGGAGCTTGTAGCTCAGGGCCTTGAGCCGCCGCCGGCGGGCGACCGCATCGCCTCCGAAGACCTCGGACAACGCGGTCCGCAGTCCGGCCTCGGGCGTCTCCATCGCCAGGCGCGCCTCGAGCGTGCTGTAGCGGTTGTGCTTCTCAAACCACTCGTCGACACCCTTGGAGAAGTTGTAGTGCAGGTAGGGCTCCCGCAGCGTGCCGATCGCGCCGTCGGTGACCTCGCGCTGCCCGTGCCCGTGGTCGGCAAAGCGGCACAGCGTCCGGTCGAACAGACGGACCTGGTAGACGGGGTACTCCGCGGCGTGCCGGAGCCACGCGTCCATGAACATCAGCTTGGAGGGGCAGCGGTACGCGGTCACGCCCCGGCTCTCGGGCCCGCTCCCCATCTCCGCGGAGAGTTCCGCGACCAGTTCCGGCGTGAATCGTTCGTCCGCGTCGAGATGGAACTGCCATCGGTGCTTCGTCGGGATGTGATCGATCGCGAAGTTGCGCTGCTGCCCGAAGCCCCGGAACGCGTTGATATGGACCCCGGCCCCCATGGAACGGGCGATCCCGCACGTCTGGTCCGTGCTGCCGCTGTCCAGGACATGGACATCATCGCTCCACGCGCAGCTCTCCAGGCACGCGCGGATGTTCGCCTCCTCATTGAGCGTCAGAATGACAACGCTGACGGGCGGGCGAGGCTCTCGTCCCCCCGGGGCGCTGGAGTTGGGCGCGCGCTCGCTCATGCCGGCCGGTCCCCGCTCATCACCATGCTCCCCCGGAGGTGCGGGGCCCGCCCTGCACCGCGGAACGACAGGTCCACCAATACAGCCCGACGCCGCGGGATCATCAGCGTGGCGAGAGGGTCCCCTTGCCCGCACGACGCAAGGCCGGTACAGAGAACGAGCGGGCGCCTTCCCGCGCGGGCATTCTCGATACGGAATGCGACCGGACGGCGGAGATCCATCACGACACCCTCCGGGCATGTGCGATCATGGAGCGCCCCCCGAAGCCCGTCGCATCTTCATTTCACGGTGCTTCGCGATCGACACAAACTCATACCACGCCATGAGCCGGCACAGGACAAATCCCGGGTACCCGTCGAGGAACCCGCGTTGAAGCACGTAGCCATACAAAAAGCGAAGCGTCGGCCGGAACGGGAGCTGGCGTGCCGCACGCTTGATCCACCGCCGCCGCTCGATCGGTCCTCCGAAGAGCGACGGCCTCACGCCGCTCTCGGCGCGAGCGTCCATCGCGTGCGCCTCCCAGGTCGTGTACCGGTTGTGCTTCTCCACCCACGTCGACAGATCGGGGTACGCGTAATGCAGGAAGTCGTGGCGCAGATATCCCGCGGGGCCCGTCGACAACGTCACGTGCTCGTGGACCTCATTGTCGCCCGATTCCGTGTCCCCGAGCGTGCCGATCCTCTCGTACCGCCCCACACGGTGCTTGAACAAACGCACGTTGTAGCTCGGGTAGTACCCGCACCCCCGGATCCACCGCCCCATGAACATGAACCTGCGGTTCAGCCAGTACCCGTCGCCGCATCCGGCCTCCCGCGCCGTGCCCGCCCGGTACGTACCCTCGACCACGGCGGCGACCTCCTCCGTCAGCTCCGGCGTCATGTGCTCGTCGGCATCGAGAATCAACACCCACTCGTTGCGCCAGGGCACATTCTCCAGCGCCCAGTTCTTCTTTTTCGGCCAGCCCTCCTTCGAGTACTCGAACTGATAGACGTCCGCCCCCATCGCCTGCGACAGCGGCACGGTGCGATCGGTTGAGCGGCTGTCCACCACCACGATCTCGTTCGCCCAACGCGCATGCCGGATGCACTCGACGATGTTCCGCTCCTCGTTCTTGACCGGGATCAGCACGGAGACGGGCACCGATCGCGCCGCCGGCCAGCGACCGGGCGGCGTCCGCGAAGACGCGACCTCTGTTTGCAGCAGGTCGGCGCGAGAATCGCGTTCGACCTTCACAGCGCCGGCACGGACCCCGCCCATGCTTATGCCCCTCGTTCCCCGCTCATGATCATGCTCATCCAAAGGGAAGCCGTGCGCCCCGCCCCCCGGAACCGAAGGTCAACAAAGCCCGCGCCCTCCAGCAGCGCCGAGAGCGTCGCGCGGCTGAAGAACTTGATATGCCCGCCCGTCTGGAGGGGTTCGTTGTGCCGGTCCCAGCCGTTGAAGATCGAGATCGCCAGGTTCTTCAGGTACCCGTGATACGGCGTGGAGCACACCAGCCGACCGCCCGGCCGGAGCGCGTTGAACGCGCACCTCGCCCACGCGTGCGGGTTGTACAGGTGCTCCACCACCTCGGTGCTGATGACCAGGTCGAACGGCGGCTGGCCGAGGATCGGCAGGATGTCGTCGATGATCTCGGCGCGAACGAACGTCGCGCCGGGATAGGTCCGGCGCGCCACGTCGATCCCTGCCTCCGAGGCATCGATGCCTACAACGGTGCACCCGAGCTTCAGAAACTCGCCCGCCATCGCTCCATTCCCGCACCCAATGTCCAGCACACGCGTCCCGGCACCCACCGAACCCGCCAGCGCGATCACGCCGGGAGTCAGATAGGCCGCGCTGCACCTCGGCTCGGCGGTTATCCACCCCGACTCGGGCACGGTGCTGGGGGTCGCTGACTGGGGTTCGGTCGACATGATTCGGTTTCCGTCACTGTCGGCCGGAGCAACCCCCGGCGGGGCGATCGGTTCGCGATCGACGACGCACCGCGGCGGCGCGCCCCGGAGAATCATCGGCAGAACGCCGCGGGGTGTTCTGGCTCCGATCGAGGTTCA
>CAZMPE010000013.1:0-5967 GCA_964567955.1 uncultured Phycisphaeraceae bacterium
CCGACCGTCTCGACAAACAGCGTGTCGAACGCCTGCTCACCCTCGAACGCCCCGCCGATCAGCTCCACGATCTCGCCCAGCCCGTGATAATCCTCGCCGCTGATCGCCAGGCTCCGGTAGTACACCGCCTCGTCCAGCGCGTTGAAATCCACCCGCAGCCGGTCACCCAGCAGCGCGCCGCCCGTAATCGGCGACATCGGATCGAAGGCGATCACCGCGCACCGGCCCAGGCCCGGCGTCTCTTTGGCTCGGCGCGAGAACTCGCCCGCGAGCTGCGCCACCAGCGTCGACTTGCCCGCGCCCGGCGAGCCCGTGACACCGATCACCCGCTTGGGCGGGCGACGGCGCGCCCCCGCGCGGACCGCCCGACCCGCGTGCACCATCGAGATATCCCGCGAGAGCTGCGCCGTCACGCCCCCCGACGGCACTTCCGGCGTCAGCTTCTTCGTCGCGCCCCGCACCGCCTCGACGATCTCCAGCAGCCCCACCCCCGTCGTGAAGCATCGCGACACGCCGCCGGAGAGCAGCGTCGGCAGGTCCTCCTGCGGCAGGATCCCGCCCATGTACACCGGGATGTCCGGCCGCCCCAGTTCCTTCATCGCCCCCACCAGCTTCGGGCCCAGCACCAGGTGAGAGTTGGACATCATGCTCGCGCACACGCAGTCGCAGTCCTCGTCGCGCGCCGAGATCGCCAGAGACCGCGGCGTCTGCCACAACCCGGAGTAGACCACGTGCACACCCGAATCCCGCAGCGCCCGCGCGATGACCTTCACGCCGCGATCGTGCCCGTCCAGCCCCATCTTGCCCAGCAGCACGCGCGGGCGATGGTCCAGGTCGGCGCACCGGTCCTTCTTCTCGAACTCGGTTGTCGGGTGGTGCAGGGCTTTGGTCATCTCGCGTCAAATATAGGCCCCGCCCCGCCCCGCCCCCCGGGACGCTCCCGGCCCACGCCTTTCGCGCTCGGCGCCTCAGTCCGGGCCTGATCGGCCGCGTTGCTCCGGCCCGTCGTCGTCGATCCGCATGATCGGCACGTCGATCGAGCCCATCCCGGGCCGAACGGCGTCCGCCTCCACCACGATCGGTGCGGGCTCGACCATGTGCGTCCGCGTCCGCGTCAGGTAGAGCACCGTCGCCAGGCGCGCCCCCAGTGACAGCAGGAAGATCGTGGCGTACGCCTCCGAGCCCGTGCCGAAGACCTTGAGCAGCAGCCCGCCCAGCAGCGAACCGCCCGCCATCGCGATCGCGTCGCAGAAGTTGAACAAGGACAGCAGACTCGTCCGTTCGTCCTCGTGGATCACGTCGAAGAACTGCAGCAGCATCCCCAGCTCGTACGCCCCCCACAGCATCCCGGAGACAAGCTGCACGGCTAGCAAGTACGTGAACGAATCAGAGACGAGCCAGAGTGCCGGCAGCGGCACGATCCCCATCCCGCCGACCCACAGCAGCCGCGTCACGCCCGTTTGTCCCCAACGGTGCGCCAGCCCGCCCCAGATCGGCTGCGTCAACGCCTTGGCGATGAAGGTCGCCCCCATCAGCGCCAGGTACTCACGGTACGAGAACTTCAACTCGACCAGCATGTACGGCGTGAAGAACGGCTGCGCAATCTGCGCGCTGAACTGCACCAGCAACAAATACGACAGAAACCGCGTGTCCCCGCCGCGCCCCAGCCGGCGCAGCACCTCGATCGCCCCCACGCTCCGGTGCGTCGGAGGGACCGAGCCGGGCTCGCTGTACATGGAGAGAAACACCGCCGAGACCGTGCGGCAGCCCGCGGCGACGAGGAAGAGCACGCCGAACAGCTCAATCTCGCGCCCGACGTCGCGCCCGTACTCGAGCGTCAGCCCGCCACCCGCCAGCCCGACCAGCACGCCGAGCTGACAGATCAGCGATCGCCGACCGAAGTACCTGCCGCGCACACGCCGCGGGAAGATCCACGCCACCCACGTGATCCACGCCGGTCCGGACGCCATCCCCATCGTCCAGTAGACGGACGCGGTCAGAAAGACCGCCCACACCGGGATCACGCCGGTCCACGCCATGACCACCAGCGGCAGAAAGCTCGCCGCTTGCACGCTCACGCAGAAGACGATCCACGGACGCAACGCGCCCACACGCCGGATCGCCGCGGGCGCGGCGAGCTGCAGCACCGCCCCCACCAGCCGGGGGATCGTCGTCACCAGCCCCGCCGCCACGGCCCCGCGGCTTGCGGTCGCGGCGACGACGAACGCGGCGAGGTAGGCCTCGCCGATGCCCACCATCACGCTGAAGGCCGTCCCGTCGACAGTCGAGACCGTCATGTCACGGCGCAGCACCGACGGGGGACGCTCGATGACCCGATTCATCCGTGAATCCTGTTGCACCGCCGACACCCTGACGCTCACGCGGGAGCGAGCGGACATCGTAGCGGGATGTCGGGCGGCACTTCGCGTCGGACGTCCGGTGCCGTCGCTCGCCGGCGATGAGGCCCGGCGGTGCTCATCCGCCCTGCTCCCGCTGCCGCGCGGCGAAGCGGCGCATCCGGTGGCACCCGCCGAGCGCGTTTCTGTCTCTGGTAGACTGCCGATCTCAAGGAGCCACCGTCGCATGACCGGATCCAGCCAGGCGGGCAACGGCGCACCCGACCGCAGCGCGTTGAGCACGCCCACCACGATCTACCTGTGGCTCGCCGCGATCTTCGTGACGTCGCTGCTCGTTGCGAACATCGTCGGCAGCAAGTTCTTCCACTTCGGGACGATCATGATCGGGTCGTGGGAGGTCCACATCGAGCATTCGGTCGGCATGCTCTCCTTCCCGGTGACTTTTCTTCTCACCGACCTGCTCAACGAGTACTACGGCAAGAAGGGCGCGCGGCGCGTCACCTACATCGGCCTGGCGATGTCGCTGCTGGCCTTCATGCTGATCTACGCCGGTGTTCTGGCGCCGCCCGCGCCGCCCGGTCGGTCGTTCGTGGATGAGACGATGTTCGTCACCGTGCTGGGCGCATCCGGGCGCATGATCATCGCCTCGATGGTCGCCTACCTGATCGGGCAGATGGTCGATATCTTCACCTTCGCGGTCATGAAGCGGATGACCGGCGGCCGGATGATCTGGCTGCGCGCCACGGGCAGCACGATCATCTCGCAGGCGGTCGATTCCCTCTGCATCATGACGGTCCTCTACTTCTTCCAGCGTCTCGCCGACGGCACGCACCCCGACATCGCTTTCACGCTCGAGGCCGCGCTGAAGGGCTACCTGATCAAGTTCACGATCGCCGTCGGGATTACGCCGCTCATTTATGTCGGGCGGTCGATCATGGAATCCGTCTTCGGCCTGACGCCGGTGCCGGTGGCCCGCAGTTAGCCCTTACGCCAGCCCATAGACAGGTACCAGCCCCGCTCGCGTCACCGTGTTCCGCGCCGAGGCGAGGAAGACAATCGTCTCCGCCACCTCCTCCACCTTCGCCCACTTCGAATGGTCCGCATCCGGCATCCCGCGCCGGTTCGCCGGCGTGTCCATGATCGACGGCACGACCGCGTTGACGAGGATCCCCTCCCCCGCCACCTCGCCCGCCAGCGCCTGCGTGATCGCCGCCACCGCCGCTTTGCTCGCCGTGTACGCGACCATCCCCGCCCCCAGTTCCGGCATCAGCCCCGGACGCGCCGCCACGTTCACGATCCGCCCCCCCTTGCCGCGCATCGCCTTGACCGCCTCGCGGCAGCACAGGAAGCACGTCAGGGCGTTCATCTCCATCATCCGCGCGAAGTCGGCCTTGCTCGTCTGAACGACCGGCCCCATCGCGAACCCGCCCGCGATGTTCACCGACGCCCATAGCCCGTCCTTCGCCGCCGCGCCGTAGAAGCCCTCGACCGCCTTCTCGTCCGTCAGGTCCACTCCCTCGACGATCCGCACCCGTTCGTTCTCGCCGTGCCCGAACCGCTTGAGTTCCCCTTTGTCCAGCACCGGCACGACGCACCGCGCCCCCCGCTCCAGCAGCGCCCCCACCACCGCCGAGCCCAGGGCCCCCGTCCCGCCCGTCACCACCACCGTGCGTCCTTCGAACTCGAGGGCCATGCGTACACTCCCGCGGGTTTCTTGCCCGGCCTAGTCTACGGAACGCCCCCGGAGCCCGCGCCCATGCCGATCTACGAGTACGTCTGCGAAAAGACCGGCGACGTCATCGAACTCATCCGCCCGATGGCCGAGGCCGACAAGCCCGTCCCCGACCCCGAGGGCCGCGGCCGCGTCTTCAAACGCACTCAGTCGGTCGTCGCCGCGCCCGCCTCCACGGGCGGCGCCCCTGGCCCCGCACCGGGCGGCTGCTGCCCGTGCGGCAAGAACCGCGGCGGCTGCTCGAGCTCCTGACCAACGCGCAACAACGATCCGCCTTCGCGCAACGCGGGGCCATCGCTGCGCCCGCACGCCGCGAACGCGCAGGTCGCACCCCGTTCCCGACTCCGTTGAGTTGGCACGCCGCTTGTGAAGGGCCAAGCGTCCCTTCACCCTGCGCGCGACACGGAGAGCGATCGAATGGCCGGCCCGCACGATTCCCGATCCGATTCGGATGCACCCGTGCCCCCGGTGATCGTCCGGCCCAGCGCCGCCGAGGAATGGGCCGACGCCATGCGCTCCGGCCGCGTCGGTAGAAAGCTCGTCCAGGTCGCCCGCGTTGCCGCGGCGGTCCATGTGGGCATGGCCACCAACGACCCCGTCCCGGATTCCGCACAACTCGGTTCGCTCGCGCGGAGGGCCGTGTCGTGAACTACGGCCTGTATCTCTCGACCTCGGGGATCCTCTCAGCGATGCACCGGCAGGACGTCGCGACGAACAACCTGGCCAATATCAACACCGTAGGGTTCAAGCCCGATTTCGCCTCCGCACGCTCCCGCGACGCCGCGAGGATTGAGGACGGCCTTACTTCTTTCCCCTCCAACGACCTGCTCGAGCGGCTCGGCGCGGGCGTGATGATGAACCCCACCCGCGTCTCCTTTGAGCAGGGCGCCCTCCAGACGACGGGCGTCGACCTCGATCTGGCGATCCAGGGCGACGGCTTCTTCGTCCTGCGCGATCAGTCCGCCGAGGGCACCGACGGCAGCGGCGGGATGCGGCTCACCCGCGACGGGCGGTTTACGCGCGATGCGCAAGGACGGCTCGTCAGCTCGAGCGACGGCCTGCCGGTCATGAGCACCGCAAACCGGCCGATCGTCCTGCCCCCCGGCCCTGTCGCCATCGGGCTGGACGGCGTGATCCGGCAACGGGGCGCGCCCATCGCCCGCATCCAAATCACCGACGTCCCCGACCGTTCCGCCCTCACCAAGCTCGGGCACGGGCACTTCGAGGTTCCCAGGCAGCAGTGGGACGCCCGGTCGGCCGCGAAGGGCGTCGTGAAGCAAGGCGAAGTCGAGGGCGCCGCCGTCGATCCCATCGCCGCGCTCATGAGCGTGACCGGCGCCGCCGGCGACGCGGAGCGCAACTTCGGCATGATCCAGTACCACGACCGGCTCATGGACCGGGCCATCAACACCCTTGGCCGCATCTCCTGACCCCTGACCGCACACCCCTCCCATGGCAATACAGGCACTCCAATCCGCCGCGACGGGCCTCACCGCCCTCAACACCAAGCTCGACGTCATCGCCAACAACCTGGCGAACGTCAACACCAACGGCTTCAAAGCCAGCCGGACAAACTTCCAGGACCTGCTCTACATCGAGAAGGCCCAGCCCGGCGTGGAAAACGTCAACGGCGACCAGCGGCCCACTGGCCTCTACGTCGGCCTCGGCGTCAAGGTCTCGGGCACGCAGGTCGACTTCGGCCAGGGCGCACCCGTCAACACCGGCCAGCAGCTCGACCTCATGATCGAGGGCCTCGGCTTCTTCCGCGTGCAGGTCGAAACCGGCCTCGCGGGCGACGGCCAGGCCTACACGCGCGCCGGCAACCTCGCATTGAACTCCGACGGAGACCTGGTCCTGGCCAACGACCAGGGCCGGCGC
>CAZMPE010000013.1:5977-17438 GCA_964567955.1 uncultured Phycisphaeraceae bacterium
ATCGAGCCCACGATCAACATCCCGCCCGACGCCACCAGCATTTCCATCGATCAGAACGGCCAGGTCTTCGTCCTCCAGCCCGGCCAGATCGCCCCGCAGAAGGTGGGCGACATCGAGATCGCCGCATTCGTCAACCCCGCCGGCCTCAAGCAGGTCGGCGAGAACCTCTTCGTCGAGACCGAAGCCTCCGGCACGCCCATCACCGGCCAGCCCGGCACCGACCAGTTCGGGCGCATCCGCCAGGGCATGCAGGAGTCCTCCAATGTGGACCCCGCCTTCGAACTCATCGAACTCATCCGGACCCAGCGCGCCTTCGAGATGAACAGCAACTCGATCCGCGCCGCCGACGAAACCCTCCGCAACATCGCCCAGCTCCGCCGCTAAGCCATGAAGCCCGCGCTCGCCATCCTCGCCGCGATGCTCGCGTGCGCCCTGCTGCCGCTCTCCGCCGCCGCGCAGACCTCGGTCCAGTTGCGCCAATCCGCCCGCGTTCAGCCCGGGGCCGCGGTCACGCTCGGCGACGCGGCGTTCCTCTCCGGCCCGGAGGCCGAGAAGATCGCGCAAATCGTGCTCATCGCCGCGGAGCATCGCTCATCGACTCCGACGCTCGGCATCGATCAGGTCCGGCGCATTCTCAGAGCCCATCCCGAGCCCATCAACTGGGGCCTGCTGACCATCTCCGGATCAACCTGCACGATCATGGACCCGCTCGCCGCGGCCCCGCCCACGCCCAAAGACGTCCTCCCGGCCGCCCCGCAAACCCCCACCGTGCGCGCGGCGGTCGAATCCCGCCTGTCCGGCCTCTTCGACGCTCCCCCGGCCGACTTGCGCCTTGAGTTCGACGCAGCGGACCATGAACTCCTCGACATGTCCGCCGTCGGACGCACGATCGACATCCGTGCCGTCGGCGCTTCTGATCGCATCCCGCTTGCTATCACCGTCTACGAGGGCGATCCGGGCAACTATCGGATCGCCGCTTCCGCCACGATCCGCGTCGGCGTCATGGTCCGGCGCGACGTCGCGATCGCCTCCGCTTCGTTCCGCCGCGGCGAGATTATCGGACCAGGCCAGGCCACCGTGGACTCCCAGTGGATGGCGCCGACCGTCCGGGCGATCCCTCTCGATCGCGCCGTCGGCTCGGCCGTCCGCAGCCGTTTGGCGCCCGGAATGATCATCACCGACGGCGATGTTGAGGCGCCGATCGCCGTCCGCCGCGGCGAGTTGGTCAGCGTTCATTGCGTCAGCGGCAGCGTCGTGCTGAGAACGACCGGGCGCGCCGCGGAGGACGCACGCGACGGCGAGATCGTGAAGCTCACAGCCCCCAACGACTCCAAACGCTGGTTCCTGGCCCGGATGAGCGGGCGCGGCCGCGCCGTCGCCGTCACCCACAACGAAGGACCGGAGCCGAGCGGTTTCGACCCCGGAGGATCGCCATGACCCGTTCCGAACGCCTCTTCTCGATCCTCCTCGCGGGTGCGATCCTGGCGCCCGCCGCCGCCGCGCAGAGCCTCTTCCTCGCGCCGCCCGCGCCCGTTCCGCTGGACGGCGAGCGGATGGACCCCGCGGCGTCGCTCTACGGCGTGAGCCTGATCGCGGTGCAGCCGCCCAAGCCGCGCGAGTTCCAGATCCACGACCTCGTCACGATCATCATCGATGAGACCAGCCGCCAGGAGGCCGAGCAGAGCCTGAAGACCGACAAGAAATACGACCTCAGCGCCGACCTGAAGAAGTTCCCGAGCATCCGTCACTTGCTCGAGTTTCAGCTCCAGAACGGAGACGACCAGAGCCCCGCGAGCCTCGGCCTCGGCTCGAACCAGAAGTTCGACGGCAAGGGCGAGTACGAGCGCACCGATCGGTTCAGCGCCAAGGTCACCGCCGAGATCATCGACGTGAAGCCCAACGGCACGCTGGTGCTCGAGGCCCGCAAACACATCAAGAAGGACGAGGAGGAGCAGACCCTCGTTCTCTCCGGCAAATGCAGGCTCGAGGACGTCACCAGCAACAACACGATCCTCTCCAGCCAGCTCGCCGACCTGACGCTCGTCAGCAAGAACGACGGTCAACTCAAGGACTCGGGAACCAAGGGCTGGATCCCGCGCATCCTCGAGACCCTCTTCGCCTTCTGATCGCACCCGCACAACCCGGCGCACGCTGGCACGGCATTCGCGTCCTGCCCCTGTGTTCCACAGGAGGCCCGGGATGCCCCGATTCATGCTCCCATTGGCGATGGTTCTTGCGCTCGTGTGCGCGGCGTCTGCGCCCGGCACGACCGTGCAGGAAGTCGCACGCATCCAGAGCCAGGGTGAATCGGTTCTGTGGGGCATCGGTCTCGTGATGGGCCTGCCCGGCACCGGCGATTCCGGAAAGGACCTCGCCCTCGCCCGTCCGCTCGCCGAGGTCCTGCGCAACGGCGGTGTCCCGGTCGCGGAGTTCAACGAGCTCAAGAACTCCTCCTCCGTCGCGCTCGTCATGGTCCGCTGCACGGTGCCCGAGTCCGGCGCCCGGACCAACGACACCTTCGATGTCCGCGTCAGCGTCATCAACAGCGCCAAGAGCCTCAAAGGCGGGACGCTCTTCCTCGCCCCGCTGCGCGGCCCGACCCGCGGCGCCGAGATCTACGCCGTCGCCGAGGGCGATGTGCAGATCGAGGACCCCTCCGTCCCCACCGTCGGGCGGGTCCGACTCGGCGCCCGCGTCGTCAGGGACGTCAACACCAGCGAGATGACCGGCGATTCGTTCGTCCTCGTCCTCCGCCCGCACTTCGCCGGCTGGGGCGCCTCCAGCGAGATCGCGGGCAAGATCACCCAGGCCCTGACCGGCCTGCCCGGACTCGGAGGCACCACCACCGCGATCGCCACCGCCATCGACGACCGCACCATCCGCGTCGAGATCCCCGCCTCGGAGCGCCGCCACCGCGCCGCCTTCATCGGCGACGTCCTGGCCACCCGCATCGACGCCGCCCTGCTCAAACTCCCCGCGCAGGTCATCTGCAACCCGAACACCGGCGCGATCATCGTCACCGGCGACGTCTCGATCAGCCCCGTCGCGATCACGCACAAGGACCTCGTCATCACGACGACGGTCCCGCCGCCGATCCCGACGCCCGGCAACCCGATCCTCGAGACCAGCCGCTGGACGCAGGCGGGCACGGGCATCACGCCCAACCAGGCCGCGAAGCTCCAGGACCTCCTCGCCGCCTTCAAACAGCTCAATGTCCCCGTCAATGAGCAGATCGCCATCCTGCAGATGCTCAGCAAGGGCGGCCAGCTCCAGGCCCGCATCATCATCGATTGACCGTCATGCCCGAACCGATCTCCACGCTCTCTCCGCCCGCCGGCCTCATGTCGCAGGCCGGCTTCGCGCGCGATCTCGGCGCCGACCAGCGCTCCTTCGCCGCGATCCTCGGGCGCGACTGGCAGGCCCCGGGCGCCCCCGCGCAGACCCCCGAGCAGCGCGCCCGCTCCACCGCCGAGCAGTACGTCGCCATCGCGCTCGTCCAGCCCGTCCTCAAACAGCTCCGCGACCCCAACCCCGCCGTCCCCCCCTTCGCCCCCTTCGCCCCCACGCAGGCCGAGCGCCAGTTCCGCGCCCTGATGGACGCGGAACTCGCCCAGCGCCTCGTCCACGCCCAGCGCTTCCCGCTCGTCGACCGGATCGCCGGCGACCTGATGGCCCGCGCCGGACTCACCCCGGCCCCTTCCCCCACCGCAGGAGACGAACCCGTTGTCCCCCTCCGCTGAACCAATCCGGCGCACCATCGCCGCACCGGCGAACGCGGTCGAGTCGCTCGTGACCGAGCTGCTCGAGGCCTACGGCGAGTTGCTGTCGCTCGCCGCCGAGCACCGCGCCGCGATCTCCCGCGCGGATGGCCGGGCCCTGGACGAGTGCTCCCGCCGCGAGGCCGACCTCGCCGACCGCCTCATCAACCTCGAGTCCCGCCGCCGGCAACTCGCCTCGTCGGCCCCGGTCCCTCTACGCCCCCCCCACTCCCCCTACCCCGCCGCCGCGCCGCCCTCTCCCCTCCCGTCGCCCGTCACGCTCTCGACGATCGCGTCGTCGCTCCCCGAGCCGCAGCGGACCCGAGTCCTCGAGAAGACAGGCCGCCTGCGCGACCTCGTGTCTCGCGTCCGCTCCGAGTACGCCGTGATCCGCGCCGCCACGCAGTCCGTCGTCGCCCACATCGACGGCATCGTCCAGCAGGTCGGCCGCCGCCTGAGCGACACGGGCACGTACGGCCGCGCCGGCCGCGTCGATTCATCCCGCCCCGCCGTCCTCGGCATCGACCTCACCCACTGAGCACCACATGGGACTGACCAGCGCCTTCCAGATCGGACAGTCGGCCCTGCACGCGAGCCAGATCGCGATCCAGGTCGCCGGCAACAACCTCGCCAACGCCGCGACGCCCGGCTACTCGCGGCAGGTCGCCCTCCTCTCGCCCGCCCGCGGCGACCAGAGCACGCCCGGGGTCTCGATCGGCACGGGCGTCCGGGTCGGCGCGGTCCGCCGCCAGGTGAGCGACGCCCTGCAGGCCCGGCTGTGGTCCGGCGTCGCCGCCGAATCCGGCGCCGCGCGCCAGTACCAGGTCCTCTCGCAGCTCGAATCCTCGCTCAACGAGCTCAGCGGCCAGGACCTCTCCTCCGAGCTCTCCGCCTTCTTCGGCGTCTGGTCCGAGCGGGCGAACCTGACGAAGTCCTCCGCCGTCGTCGTCCAGCAGGGCGAACGGCTGGCCCAGTTCATGCAGCGCGTCCGGGCCGACATCGTCAACCAGCGCCGCCAGATCGACGACCAGATCGCCTCGATGGTGCAGCGGACCGACTCCCTGCTCACCGAGCTCGCGGGCCTCAACTCCTCGATCAGCATCGCCGAGGGCGCTGGCGGCGGCAAGGCCAACTCCCTCCGCGACCAGCGCGACATCCTCATCACGGAGCTGAGCCAGTACGTCGACCTCACCGCCGTCGAGCAGGCCTCCGGCAACGTCGACATCCTGATCGGGTCCACCCCCGTCCTCCTCGCCGGCCGATCCCGCGGCGTCGAGCTTCGTCGCGAGACGATCGACGGCGAACTCAGCGTCACCGTCCGCCTCCGCGACGACGGCCAGGCGCTGCCGATCCGCAACGGCGAGATCGGCGCTCTCTTGGCCTCGCGCGACGCGACGATCCAGGACACCATCGGGCGGCTCGACAACCTCGCCTCCCAGCTCATCTTCGAGGTCAACCGCCTCCACAGCACCGGCACCAACGCCGCGGGGCTCACGACCACGATCGGCACCCGGACCCTCCCCGCCGCCGATCGCACGCTCGCACTCAACGACCCGGAGAACAAGACGCTCTCCGCCATGCCCTTCAGGGCCACCAACGGCGGCTTCCTGCTCCGGGTCAAGCAATCCACCACCGGCGCCGAGCAAGAGGTCTTCGTCAAAGTCGACCTCGACGGCCGGACCTCCTCCGGCCTGCCCGGTTTCGCCGACGACACCTCCGCCGACGACATCCGCGCCGCCATCAACGCCGTCGACGGCGTCTCCGCCACGTTCACCGCCGACGGGAAGCTCTCCATCACCGCCGACGCCGGCTTCGAGTTCTCGTTCGGCGACGACACGTCGGGCGCGCTCGCGCTGCTCGGCGTGAACTCGTACTTCCAGGGCACCGACGCCTCGGATATCGGCGTCCGGTCCGTCCTGAAGAGCGACGCCACGCTCCTCATGACCGGGCGCAGGGAGGGCGGCACTTTCATCGAGAACGGAACGGCCCTCGGCGTCGTCGCCCTCCAGGAACGCTCCCTCCAGGCCCTCGGCAACCAGTCGATCACCTCCAACTGGATCGACAGCGTCCAGCGCGTCGGCGTGGCGACCCAGACCTCCAACATTGCCGCGCAATCCAGCGCCCTGGTCCGCCAGAGCCTCGAGACGCAACGGTCCTCGATCAGCGGCGTCAGCATCGACGAGGAGTCGATCGACCTCATGACCTACCAGCGCCAGTACCAGGGCGCCGCACGCTTCATCAGCATCGTGGATGAACTCACGCAGATCCTCATCTCGCTGGCGTAGCCCCCACCGACCGGAACGACCACATGAGCTCGATACCCACCGGCATCTCGCGGATCACCAACCTGCAGCTCTCGCACGCCGCGCTGGCGAGCCTCAACCGCACCAACGCCGGGCTCTTCAAAGTCCAGACGCAGCTCTCCACCGGCCTGCAGATGACCCGCTTCAGCGACGACTCCGTGCGCGCCGCCGTCGTCTCCCTCCTCGACGAGCGGATCGAACGCGGCGAGCAGCGCAACCGCAACCTCCGGCACGCCGAGTCCGCGCTCAACGTCCTCGACGCCGCGCTGGGCGAGGTCAGCGAGCTCGTCCTCGAGGCCAAGGGAATCGCCGCCACCCAGGTGAACCTGGGCTCGACCGCGCAGGAGCGAAAGGGCCAGGCCGCCGTCGTGAACTCGCTCATCCAGAGCCTCTACACCCTCGCCAACCGCCAGGGCGTCGCCGGCTCGATCTTCGGCGCCTCCTCGCCGGGCACGAACCCGGTCCAGGCCTTCCTCGGCGGCTACCGCATGGTCTCCGGCGGCGACGGCCTCGTCACCGACACCGGCCTCTTCGAGACCATCCCCATCACGCTCGGCGCGGGCAACTCCGTGGGAGCCGTCTCCTCGCGCATCGAGGGATCGGTCGACCTCAACCCCGGACTCGCCGCCGACACCCGCCTCGCCGAGGTCTTCGGCGCCCGCGGCCTCGGCGTCACCCTCGGCACCATCGAGTTCTCGGTCAGCGGCGGGGCCCGCATCGGCGTGGACCTGGCCGGCGCCGATACCGCCGGCGACATCGCCGTCGCCATCGAGAACGCCCTGCGGGCCTACGAGCAGTCGAACGGCGTGACCATCCTGGGCCCCGGCGGAGTCTCCTTCGCCGGTGAGTCCCTCACCATCGACGTCGCCCCGGGCAACCCCGCGCCCACCATCGCCTTCTCCGACATCGGCAACGGCGTGACCGCCAAGGACCTCGGCCTGTCGTCCACGCCCCCGATCGACTTCTCCCCGACCAGCAGCACCGGCCTGGGGATCGCTCCCAAGCTCACCTGGCGCACCCCCATCTCGGCCCTCGCCGGCCTCACCGGACCGCTCGGGTCGATCAGGGTCAACAACATCGCCCAGTCCCGGGTCGTCGACCTCTCCACCGCCCAGACCCTCGGCGACCTCCGCAACCTCATCGAGGGCAGCGGCCTGGGCCTCCGCGTCGAGATCAACGCCGCCGCCGACGGCATCAACGTCGTCAACGAGGTCTCCGCCGGCGCCGGCGAGGCCATGTCGATCGAGGAGATCGCCGGCCAGAACCTCACCGCCAGCCGCCTGGGCATCCGCACGCTCTCCGCCCAGACACGCATCGCCGACTTCAACGACGGGCGGGGTGTCCAGCTCGTCCACGGCTCCATCAACGCCGTCACGGGCCTGCCCGACCCCGCGGCGGACATCGACTTCGCGATCACCCTGGGCGACGGCGCCCCGACCACGTTCAACGTGGATCTGCGGCCCCAGGATATGGCCACCGTCCAGACGGTCATCGACCGGATCAACGCCCAGGCCGCCGCGGCGGGGATCTCCGTCCCCGCCGACTTCCAGGCCGGCGTCTCCGACGGCCCCAACGGCATCCAGTTCACGCAGACCGGGTCGTACTCCAACGCGATCACCGTCGCCATCAAGGCCAACTCGCCCGCGGCGACGCAGCTCGGGCTCGCCGGCGGCTCGTACAACGCGTCAACCGGCACTTTCCGCGCCGAGGACCGTGCAAAGGTGCGCGTCGACAACCTTTTCACGCAGCTTCTGGACCTTCGGAATGCGCTGAATGCCAATGACACTTCTGGCATCACACTTGCTGGAGAGAGACTGGAAGAGTCGGTGGACCGGCTCGCCCAGTCTCGCGCAGTTGTCGGAAGTCATGCCTCGCGGGTCGGATCGGCCACCGTCCGACAGGAAGACCAGACCGTGATCGACCAGAAGACCAGGAGCGAAATGCGGGACCTCGACTACAGCGAGGCCGCGATCCGTCTGAGTCTGCTGCAGACGCAGCTGCAGGCGGGGCTTCAGGTGACGGCCCTGGCGAACTCGCGGACGCTGCTCGATTTCCTCGGGTAGCGAACCCGGGGACAGCAGTCCCTGGGTTGGGAGGCCCCCCGGGGGCCAGACGGACAGCCGGGCGAGAGCCCGACGTTCCGATTCGGATCGAACCGGTGGACCCGCCTCGGCCGCGGGCCCGGACAGACAGGACGTCAGTCGCCTAAGGATGGCGACAGTCGATCCACAGGTAGTGGCCGAATTCCGGAGCGCACCGATGGAAGTGCGGACGACTCGATTCGGAGTGATCGACATTGCGGAGGACCGCATGATCACTCTGCCCAAGGGGCTGCTGGGGTTCCCGCGTGCCACGCGGTTCTGCCTCCTGGAGCCCGGCGACGACGCCTGCTTCTTCTGGCTTCAGTCGGTCGACGAGCCCAGCCTGGCGTTCGTCGTGACCGACCCCAGCCTCTTCGTCAAGGACTACTCCGTGCCCATCCGGCCGGAGCAGATGACGGACCTGGGGCTCACGAAGCTCGACGATGCACAGGTCTTCGTCATCGTCAACAAGGTCGACCAGCAGCTGACCGGCAACCTGCAGGGGCCGCTGGTGATCAACACCCTCACGCGCTGCGGCGAGCAGATGGTGCTCGCCGAGAAACGCTGGACCACGCGCCACCCGCTGGTCCAGGTAGGGGCCGCCGCGGCACGAGCCGCTTCGGCCTGAGTCGGTGGTGAAAGATGGGCCCCGGAACGCCGCACGGCCGCGACGACCGGGAGTCCCGTTCACGACCGTTGACGGGATCGTACGACCGCGAGACAAGCCGGCCGCGCCACGCCGCCGCCCGGCTAAGCCAGCGAGGAAGGAGCCGACGAATGCTGGTGCTCTCACGTCAGCGCGACGAGACAATCATGATCGGCGACGAGATCGAAATCACCGTCGTCGACATCCGGGGCGACAAGGTGCGCCTCGGGATCACCGCGCCGACGAGGATCGCCGTCCACCGCAAAGAGGTGTACGACGCGATCCGCCGTGAAAACGAACAAGCCGCCCGGTTCCACGACGCGCTCAACAACGGGGAACTGGACGTCATCAAGCGGACCATCTCGCCGGGCCCGGCACGAACAAGGGCGCGACCGGGCGCCCAGAAGCTCGCCGCCCGGGCTTCACCTGGGGCCCCGCCACCCGGCCGGCCACCCGACGGACGGCAGACCGCGTAGGACGACGCCCATGATCAACCCACGCACACCAACCTTACCGCCCTCAAACGGTTCACCCCGACACGCATCGCAAGGGAACACGCAACCCTTAGCCTCAATCACGGAGGATTGCAATGGCTAGGATCAACACGAACGTCCCGAGTCTCGTCGCCCGAGCCCAACTCGCACGCAACAGCGCCGAGCTCGAACTGCGGCTGCAGCGGCTGTCCACCGGCATCCGCATCAACCGCGGCGCCGACGACCCCGCCGGCCTCATCATCTCGGAGCGACTGCGCTCCGACATCAAGGGTGTCACGCAGGGCATCGAGAACGCGGAGCGAGCCTCCGCCGTCATCTCGACCAGCGAGGCCTCGCTCACCGAGGTCAGCGAGCTGCTCAACTCGATCAAGGCACTCATCGTCCAGTCCGCCAACACCGGCGCCAACTCGCAGGACGAACGAGAGGCCAACCAGCTCCAGATCGACTCGGCCATCGACTCGATCACGCGGATCTCCAACACCGCTTCTTTCGCCGGCCTCAAGCTCCTCAACGGCTCCCTCGACTACACCCTCTCGGGCGTCTCCGCCACCGCCGTCTCCAAGGCCCAGGTCTTCGGCGCCAGCTTCGTCTCCGCCGATAACCTCCAGGTCGACGTCGACGTCCTGGCCTCCGCGCAGACCGGCGCCCTCTTCCTGAGGGGCGACTACTCCGGGGCCAACGCCGCCCAGAACGGCCGCGTCCTCTCCACCACCACGCTCAAGATCGCCGGCGCCAAGGGCGTCGGCGAGATCACCGTCATCGCCAGCGCCTCCCTCAGCCAGATCGTCACCGCCGTCAACAACCTCTCGTCGCTCACCGGCGTCTCGGCACAGCTCGTCAACCCCGCCGACGCCACCTCGGGCGTCGTCTTCAAGTCGACCGAGTACGGCTCGCAGAACTTCGTCCAGGTCGAACGCCTCGGCGGGCCCACCAACCCGTCCGAGAACTACTTCACCACCTACAAGTTCGGCGAGACCGCCTCCCTCCCCTCCTACCCGCCGTTCGCCTGGGCTACTTATATCTCCGGCGGCACGATCTCCAGCGGAAACCGCGACGGCGGCAAGGACGTCAACGCCCTCGTCAACGGCACGCTGGCCACCGGGAACGGCATCTCCCTCTCCGTCAACTCCCCGGCCCTGAGCCTCAAGCTCATCCTGTCCGAGAGCTTCGCGATCGACCCCACCTCGGCCCCGACCAGCTTCTACATCACCGGCGGCGGCGCCCTCTTCCAGCTCGGGCCGCAGGTCACCGCGCAGCAGCAGACCAACATCGGCATCCAGTCGATCGCGGCCTCCAACCTCGGCGGGTCCCTCATCAACGGCGAACTCCAGTTCCTCAACACCATCAAGTCGGGAGCCGCCAACAGCATCGCCGCCAGCGTCGCCCGGAGCGACTTCTCCAGCGCCAGCGAGATCCTCGAGGCCGCCATCGACGAGGTCTCCATCCTCCGCGGCCGGCTCGGCGCCTTCGAACGCAACGTCCTCCAGACCAACGTCCGATCACTCCAGTCCGCCTACGAGAACCTGAGCTCCAGCGAGTCCAGCATCCGCGACGCCGACTTCGCCGCGGAGACCAGCGCCCTGACCCGCGCCCAGATCCTCGCCGCCTCGAGCACCACCATCCTCGGACTGGCCAACCAGCAGTCCCAGCAGGTCCTCCAGCTGCTCGGATAGCGTCCGGATAACCATCCAGATCGCCCCCTCCACCCCACCCGGAGAGGCCGAATACCCGCGGGATCTGCCCCGCGGGTTTCCTTTTTTTGACACGCCGGGTTGAAATCCCCTCTTTGGCTGCCGCTCGGACTCAACCCGCCCCCCGCCCCCGCCGATGAGCATCCCGACTCGGGCGTACAGGCCCGATCAGGAACCGCGCTCCGGTACGGATACCGGGGCGGATGACAGGGGCTCGCGGACGCGAGCGAATCAGGGGATCAGGGCCGCCGCGTGCGGCACGACGGCTCCGACGGCGGGAAAAAAACGAGGGCCAAACAGCCACTCGGCCGGCCGGGGCAGTTCACGGAGGAATCTCGATGAGTCGCATCAACACGAACGTCACGTCGCTTCTGGCCCAGCGGGTCCTGGGGCAGAACAACTTCGCGCTGACCAAGTCGCTCGAACGGTTGAGCACGGGTCTGCGCATCAACCGCGGCAAGGACGACCCCGCGGGCCTGATCGCCAGC
>CAZMPE010000014.1:0-15586 GCA_964567955.1 uncultured Phycisphaeraceae bacterium
TCGAGACGTGGAAGGCGATCAGCCCGCCGGGCGCGAGCTTTGAGCGGTACAGGTCCACGGCCTCCAGCGTCACCAGGTGCAGCGGGATCGCGTCCGAACTGAACGCGTCGAGCATGATCAGGTCGTACTCGCCGTCCGGCGCGGTCTTGATCATCAACCGCCCGTCGCCGACGACGTGCCGGATCTCCGCGTTGCTGTCCCGCAGGTACGTGAACAGCGCCGGGTCGCTCGCGATCCGCACGACCTCCTCGTCGATCTCGTACATGTCGAACCGCTGGTTGCTCTTCCCGTACGCGCAGACGCCGCCGGTCCCCAGCCCCACCACGGCGATCCGGTCGAAGTCCGGCGCATCCATCCGGAACCTGAAGATGTCCCCGATCGGGCCTGTCGGGTGGTAGTACATCGTCGGCTTGAGCGACTTCTTCGGGTCGCGCGCCTGCAGGCCGTGGCGCGTCGTCCCGTGGGAGAGCTGGTGCCACAGGCCGTCCGCGCTCGCCGCCACGCGGTGCACGCCGTAGAACGTCCGCACCGTCAGGAGGTGGGTATCCACCGCTCCGGCGTACGTATAGAACAGCACGAAGTACACGGCCGCGGCCGTCGCGAGCCGCACCCGCCGCCCTACGCAGAGCAACCCCAGCAGCGTCGGCATCCCGAAGAAGATCAGGGGACGGATCGATCCCTGCACGAGCCCCGCGTCGAGCAGCGCCTGCGTGGCGTACAGGAACACGAGCGGGATCATCCCGGGAATGAGCACGTCGTAGACGCGCGACAGTCTGGGCGAACGCACCGCCACCGCGACGATCAGCATCGCCGCCGACGTGTAGATCAGCGCCATCGCGTACCAGCCGCCGACGAATCCCTTGTCGCGCAGGGCGTAGCTCAGTCCGCCGACGAAGAGGAGACAAAGCGCGGGACTCAGGATGTCCACGAGGCGCACCCGCTGAACCGTCCGCCAGACGCAGACCGCCGCCACCAGCGCCGAGGCGCCCAGGATCGCCGCCCACGCGAGGTAGACCTGTTTCTCGCCCAGCGTGATCACCGTCCTGAAGACGAGTCCCCACGCGATGGCCGCGATCGCGAGGATCCCGAGTTCCTGTGCCGCGTCGCCCAGGTCCAGCTTCCGGCGTCCCTCCGGCACCGCTCGGTCATCCAGCCCGCCCCACGCCCCGATCAGGCACGCCAGCACGACCGCTACCGCGTACTCCGCGATCGAGTTGAAGATCACCGGCGCGACCAGCGCGTTGAACACGCCGCCCAGCACGCCCCCCAGCGACAACAGCAGGTAGAACTCCGTCAGCCGTCGCGGGTCCGGGCGCTCCGCCGCCAGTTTCCCGTGGCAGAGCAGCCCGGCCAGAAAGAGCCCCAGCACGTGCACGCCGACGATCGCGCTGATCGGACGCCCCACCCGCGCCAGCAGCGTCACCGAGACGATCAGCATCACGACCGACAGAAACAGCGACAGCGAGCCCATCGGCAACGGCCGGCCCGAGAACGCGATGATGAACGTCAGCAGATACACCGCCAGCGGGATCACCCACAGCAGCGGCACCGCGGCGATATCCGTCGAGATGTGCTGCGTCACGCCCAGCATCAGGCTTGAGGGCACGAAGGCCAGCAGCACCCACTTCGCCCGCGTCAGGTTCGCGATCGGCGCCGGCGGCGGCGCGGGTTTGCCACCGGACTTCGGCTGCGCCCGATGGCGCACCGTCGCCGCCGCGCACCCGATCACCAGCGCCGCGAACGCCACGTACCCCCAGGAGAAGAACGCCCGCTGGCCGTCCAGCTCCAGGCCCGGCTCCATCAGCACCGGATACGCGAGCAGCGCCAGCATGCTCCCGGCGTTGCTCGCGGCGTACAGGAAGTACGGGTCCTTCGCCGCGCCGTGCGATGTGGACGAGAACCAGCGCTGCAGGAGGGGGCCTGTGGTCGACAGGACGAAGAAGGGCCCGCCGACCGCCACGGCCAGCGCGCCCAGCAGCCACAGCACCGGGGCTCCCGCGTCCGGCCCCGCGCCCGCCCGCGGGTCGGGCATCGGCAGCAGAAGGACCACCGCCACCAGCACCACGCCGTGCAGCGCCACCTGCACCCGCGTCCGCCCGATCTTCGAGATCAGGTGCGCGTACAGGTACCCCGCCAGCAGCACGGCCTGGAAGAAGACCATGCTCGTGTTCCAGACGGCCGGGCTGCCGCCGAGCATCGGCAGCAACAGCTTGGCCACCATGGGCTGCACCAGGAACAGCAGCGACGCGCTGACGAAAATCGTGGCGGCGAACAGGATCAGCATGGTGGGAGGCCCGTGGTCGAGGACACGAGCGTATCGCATTCCCGGTCCGCCGTCCCACTATCCTTTGGCATGGACCCGGACGACCACGTCTGCCTCTGTTTCCGAGTCTCCCTCAGGAAGATCCGCACCTACCTTGACCGGGAGAACCCGCCCGTCGCCTCGCTGATCAGCGAGTGCCTGAGCGCCGGCACCGGCTGCCGCTGGTGCGTCCCCTTCCTCACCCACCTGCACGCCCAGCACGTCCGCGGCGAAGAGCCGGACCTGAACATCTCCCCGCAGCGCTATTGCGAGGCCCGGCTGACCTACCACAAGACCGGTCGGCGCGACGACGGCGTCGTCGACGAAGGCGCCCCGGGGCAGCCCGCCAATGAACCCCCGGAGCAGTCGCTCCCCTGAGCGGGCGGTTTAGTTCTCCAGCGTCCGCAGGCCGAGGTTGTTCTCGGCCAGGCGGTCCTTGACCTCCTGGAGCGAGGTCGCCCCGAAGTTCTTGACGCCCATGAGTTCCGCCTCGGTGCGGCTGGCCAGGTCGCCAAGCGTCTGGATGTTGAGCAGCTGGAGCGCCTTGCGGGCCCGCACGGAGAGTTGCAGGTCGCTGACGGTCTTGTTGAGCACCGCCTCGCGCCCCGAGCCCTTGAGCTGGTCGGCGATCGTCCGCCGTGCCGCGCGGTGCGCATCGTCCAGGCCCTGGCCCAGCCTCAGACCCTTGATCTGGAGCATCTTCTTGATCTCGATGAGGCTCGACTCGCCGAAGTTCTTGTAGCTGAGCAGTTCCGCCTCGGTGATCCGCAGGAGGTCGCCGAGCGTCCGGATGTTCATCTTCTTCAGGCAGGTGCGGGCCCGGACCGACAGCTCGAAATCGGTCACCGGCGTATCAAGCATCGCTTTGCGCTTGATGACGTCGCGATCCTGCTCGTCGTCGACGGACATCTCGCGGCTGGCGAGCACATCCTTCATGTACAGGCGCGCCCGCGGGTGGTTCGGGCTCGTCTCGAGCACCTGGCGCAGGCACCGCTCCGCCCGGGCGTAGTCGCCGCGGTCCTCGTACAGAACCGCCAGGTTGATCAGCGTGTTGATCGTCGCCGGCGGACGCTCGCACGCCCGCTCGTAGAGCACCATCGCTTCGTCTTCTTCGCCCGCCAGGTCCAGCCGGTACGCAAGGTCGAACAGGGCCTGGGTGTTCCGCGGGTCGGCATTGGCCGCACGCCGGAGTTCCGCGACCGCTGTCGCCCGGTCCCCCGCCTTCTCCGCGACCTTCGCCGCCTCGAGGTGCTTGGCCGCGGCCTTCACGTCGCGCTGGGTCTCGTCAAGGCCGATCACCATGTCCATCGGATCATGCGCCATGGGTGCTCCTGCTGGGGGAAAAGCCCGGGTGCCGGGCGGGGTCAATCGTAGAAGTGCCCGGGCCCGCACTCAAGCGGCGGCTCCGGCCCCCGCCCCGGCCCCCGCCGAGGCTCCCAACAGGTCCCGCTCCCGCCAGGCTCCGCGCCGGAACCGCGCGAACAGGTAGACCGCCAGGACGCAGATGTACGACGCCGCGGCGATCCAGGGCCCGAGCGACTCGATCTCCGGCACGAACCGCACCATGAAGACCCCTCCGCCGACGATCAGCACCCACGACAGAATCACGGTCGCGATCCCCGGCACGATCGTATCCCCTGCCCCCCGCAGCACCCCGCTCAGTGTCATCGCCACGGCGTCGAAGAGCTGGAACGCCGCGATCGCGATCATGAACCTCGAGCCGAGCAGCACGACCGTGGCCGCGGAGTCGGGCGGCGTCTCACCCTCGATGAACAGCCTGATCATCGGCTCGCGGAAGATGAGGAAAAGGACGGCGCACGCGGACATGTAGACCATCGTGATCTTCAGGCCCAGCCAGGCCCGGTGCTCGGCGATGTCCGGCCGCCCCATCCCCATGTACTTGCCGACGATCGCGGTGCAGGCGACCGAGATGCCCACGGTCGGCATGAACGAGATGGACATGTACTGGTGGACGATCCACCCGGCGGTGGCGTGCTCCGTGCCGAAGTGGCTGACCAGGTACACCATGAAGATGGCCCAGCAGACCATCTCGTTCCCGAAGTTCACACCCGCCGGCCATCCGATCCGCAGGATGTCCCGGATGTGCGGCCAGGAGGGCCGCCAGGACGAGCGCGTCGCGAATCGCTTGTTCAGGGCCGGGCCGAGGAAGACCGCCATGGGGATCGCCAGTTCCACCGCCGTCGCCAGCACCGTCGCGTACGCCGAGCCCGCTACCCCGAGCGCCGGAACCCCGAACTTGCCGAACACGAGCATCCACGTCAACGGCACGTTGAGCACGTTCGCCGCCACACCCGCGGCGAGCACGACCCCCGCCCGGTGCATCCCGTAGAAGTACTGCGAGATGCCCCGCGTCGCCATGGTCAGGATCGACCCGACAATGAGGATGGTGCCGTACTCGGAAGCCAGAGCCGCCTGCCCGGGGTCGAGCGCGGCCAAGCGGAAGACCGCCGGCAGAAAGAACGCGAACGGAAGCAGGAAGACGACCCAGAAGACCAGGGCTATCCACAGACCGTTCCAGGCGTACACCGGCGCCCGCTCCGGGCGGCCCGCGCCCAGATTCTGGGCGACATACGTGTTGACGACCGTCAGGATCCCCATCGCGATCGAGATCGGGACGAACGCCGCGAGCCCCCCGTTGCCCTGGGCCCCGACGTAGATCGGGTCGGGGCCGATCCGCGAGACAAAGAGCTTGTCCACGAACTGCATGCAGGTGTAGGACAGCATCGTCGCGACGGTGGGCGCGGCGATCCGGATCATCTCCACCAGGGGGGTGGAGGGAGGATGGGGCGATTCGTGCTCCATGCGGGGGCGGGAGTCTAAGCACGGGGCCGGGGAAGGGCCCGGGGCGGATAGCCCCCTCCTGGACAGGCCATCAGGTGATCATCCCGGGCGGACGGGGTGTGATCACCTACTGGCCGGAGCCGCACCAGGCCGGGCGGGCGCGCCGTCGACCACCAAACTTCCCGCGGGCAGCCGTCCGGTCGTTGTGCGAACAGACACCGACACGCACAATACTGTGCTTTGCGGCATATGCCCAAGTCACTCGTTACACTCCGGCGGGAGGGTTCGCCATGGCACATTCCGTCCGTCAGCCGTCACCCCCGGAGATCGCACGCGTGGCGTTCGTGCTCGGCGCCTTGTTCTCATTGCTGCTCGTGCTCCGACCGTCGGCGGCACTCGCTCAGGAGACGCCCCCGCCGATTGAGATCGAGAGCGTCACTCCCGCCGAGGCCGGTCTGGGTAACCAGATCCGTGTCAAGCTCAGGAATCTTCCCGCCGGCCTCGACAATGCGAAGCGCGCCGAGATCTCCGGATGGGTGGTCTACATCGACGGCCTGCCCATCGCTGGCCTCGTTCCGGAGGGTCCCCTGACATCGGACGGGGTCCTTCAGTACTACCTCGCGCGCACGGACGTGTCGCGCGACTCCTGGACGCGCCTCTTCCGCCGTCTTGCGTTCAAGAAAGGCGTGGTCCTCGGCGTCGGGCCGCCGACGGGCGGCACGGTTGTCGCCCCGGTCGAGCCGAACTTCTCGCTGCTGGTGATCCGTCGGACGCCATTCTTCCTGATGGTCGCCGGCTTCATCGGGATCGCGATCGCCCTGATGTGGTTCGGCGGACGCTCCGGTCTGCTCCGCGAACCCGGCCCATGGCCCGACGACGCGCTGAAGCGCTTCAGCCTCGGGCGTGTCCAGATGGCGTTCTGGTTCCTGCTGGTTCTCGGGGCCTACCTCTTCATCGGGCTCGTCACCCTCGATTTCTCCGGCACAATCTCCGCGTCAGCGTTGGGGCTGCTCGGCATTTCCACCGTCACCGCGCTCGGCGCCACCTTCATCGATGGCGACAAGATCGCCCGCGCCCGGGCCCTGCGGGTCGAACACGCGCACCTCACCGAACGGAAAGCCGCCTTGGCGAACGCGTCGTCGGCCAGGGAGAAAGAAGAACTCGAAGCCGCCGCCAAACGCACCGCCGAGATTGACAACGAGCTCAGTTCGCTCCCGTCCAACCGTCCGTCGCCGTCGCGCGGCCTGCTCTATGACCTGATCCAGGACGAGAATGGCGCCAGCCTCCACCGTTTCCAGATTGCGGTGTGGACCATCGTCCTCGGCGGCGTGTTCGTCGCGGGCTCGATCCGCGAGCTCGCCATGCCCGAGTTCAGCGCCACTCTTCTGGCTCTGATGGGCATCAGCTCGGGCACCTACCTCGGATTCAAGTTCCCCGAACGCAAGTAACGCTATTCCCACTCGCTCCACATCGCTTGGTACCGCCGCCGCCCGGACTCGCGGCCCATCTTCCACCGCAGAAAGTTCCCGTACCGGCTGATGGCCTCGGGCGAGATGCCGTGCTGGCGTGCCTCCGCGAAGACCTTGGGGACCTGCTCGTCCAGCGGCGCCGGCAGCCCGTCGACCAGGAAGCACTCGGGCAGCAGCCGCACGACCGTCTCGAAGATATCTCCGGCGTTTCCACCCCGGTACCACCGCTGCACCAGCTCCACCGACGCCTTCGACTGCTTGGCGAGTTCGTCGTCGAACCCGATCTCCTTCATGTAGTCCTCGACCGGCCCGACGCCGCGAAAGTCCTCCCGAATCGCGACCAGGTGCCCGATCCATGCACCGCCGTCCAGCGTCAAGTCCTCGCGCGCGCTCACGTCCTTGCGCAGCACATCGACATGGCGCGTACCTTCCGCCTCGATCCGCGCCAGCAGGTCGCCCGCCTCGCGCCTCGCGGCTTCCAGGCCCGGCGAGTCCGCGAACACACCGACCTTCATCAATCGG
This sequence comes from uncultured Phycisphaeraceae bacterium, assembly GCA_964567955.1. Classification (GTDB taxonomy): domain Bacteria; phylum Planctomycetota; class Phycisphaerae; order Phycisphaerales; family UBA1924; genus CAZMPE01. The sequence goes on from CAZMPE010000014.1 coordinate 7,096, forward strand.
CGCAGCACGTCCGCCGCCCCGCTGAACCACACGGGGCACTGGTACTCGTACTCATCCGCGGGCTTGGGCTTCAGAATGGCACGCGCCGACGCCAGCGCCTCCGCCGGATCGTCCGTCCGCATTCCGCGGCACCAGTCGATGCACTCGCCCGCCCGCGTCGCGTTGGGCCAGTGGTTGTAGCCCGGCAATCGCCGCAGGTGCACCATCGGGTGCCCCTTCTCGCGGTACCAGTCGCGGGCACCCACACTCTGCCCGTAGGGCACCACCACGTCCGCCGTCCCGTGCATGAAGACGATCGGAACTCGGAGTGCTTCCTCGGGCAGCCTCGACCAGTTCCACGCCCCCGAGGCGTGCGCGACGACGCCATCGACCGCGTCGGGATGCTCTCCCATGAAGAACGCAACGAAGAAACCGCCCTGGCTGTGACCGTACAGGTACACATGCCGAACCGGGAAGGCCGCCCGCATCTCCGTCAGGAACGACGCGAATGCCTCGCCGTCCTCCTTGCTGCCCATGAACAGGCGCGACTCGTTCGACCCCGGCGACGGACCGTCCACCGACACGACGATGTCGTCCGGCCGGAACTCGCCCGGCTTGTTGTTCGCCGCGCCCCAGCGGTAGTCCAGCCCGCTCCCGTGGCAGATGACGACCAGGTCGCGCTTCTCTCCCTGGGCCATGCCGCCCGGCAGCACCCACGTGTACCGCAGCCCCGCCGCGCTCGTCCACGCCCACGCCCTGCCGGCCTGAGTGTCGAGCGTCGGCTCGAGCCGCGGCGGGTCATCGGCCGTGGCCGCCCACGGCAGGCAGAGCACAAGGATCACGATCCGGACGATCGTCATGAGCCATTCCCGCAGTTCGCTAGGGCTTCATCACCTGACAGAGATACAGATCGTTCCCGTCCGGGTCGCAGAAAGACGCCAGCTTGACCGGGCCGTCGTCGACGACCGGGCCCTTGAAGGTCACGCCGCGCCCGCGCAGGGTTGTCACGACCTCGTCGATCGGTTCTGTCACATTCAGGCCGACCTGGATCGAACCGCCCGGACCGGGTTTGGGTCCCTCGGGCCCGGTCGGATGCAGTCCGATCGGCATGCCGCCCGCATCGACCTGAGCCCAATGGTCACCCGCCCGGTACTGCAGGGCCAGACCGAGAGTCTCGGTGTAGAACCTGACCGCCCGGTCCATGTTCGAGACGAAGATCGTCGCGTTGCCGCCGTGGATCATGGCCGCTCTCCCTACCGCGCCGCGTGCTGCAGCGCGATCACCGCGTACGCCGTGATGAGCACGGGGTTGTTCTCAAGCCACCGGTCGTCGACGCTGCGGAACGATCCGTCCGCGTTCTGCAGCCCTTCGAGACGATCGATCAGATCCCTGGACCAGTCGCGCGGCGTCACGGTTCGCTCGGCCGAGCCCTCGCGCGGCAGCACCATGACCGTCGGCTCTCCCCAGGCGTCCAACGCCCGGGCAAAGGTCACGAAGTAGTAATACAGCCCGTCCGTGCCGACGCCGGGATTCTCGTCGACCGTGTAGTTCGCGCGGATCCAGTCGTACGCCGCGAGCACACGCGGGTCGTCACGCTCGAGCTGCGCGAACACGTACGATTTGAATCCCGCGTAGGTCATCGACCCGTAGGCCCGCAGCCGGCTTACACCCTTCCAGGCGGGCACAGCCCCCACCTCGATCCCGGCGATCAGTTTGCCGTTCTCGGTCAGCGCGCCCGTCAGCGCCGGCAGAAGCAGGTCCGCCTTTGTGACCGACGACCTCACCTCGAACTCCGACGCGGACGCGCCATCCGCGGTAGGGCCGAGAAGCACTTTGAACTCGGCGGCACGCACCTCTTCAAGCCGGGATTCGGCCATCGCCGCACGCAGGCGCTCGACCAGCTCATCACGCGTCATGAGTCGCGGTGATCCGTCGTCTTTCACATGGAGCCGGACGAGCGCCACCGTCCCCGGCGGGCCGCTCAGGCTCTCCTCGATCTCGCCGGCGAAGCTCTGGCCCTCGCCGCGGCGCTCCCCGCTCGCGCTCGTGGAATAAATGAACCCGCCCTGCGTGCTCCCGTCCGCATACGGCATGTTGTTCACACCGTCGAGCATCTGTGTTCGTGACAGGAATACGAGCGCCCGCTGGTACGCCGCGTCGTCCTTGTCCACACCCGAGTCGCGCATCGCCTGGATGAACATGCTCAGGTTCGAGTTGTCGGGCCGGCCCCGCGAACCGTACCCCACGCCGCCGTAGAACGGGTGCTCCGGCCCGACGCGCCCCGTCTCGCCGGCCACCTGCCCGTCCACGAACGCGCCCTCGCCGAACTGGAGTTGACGCAGGAACTCCTGCGCCGGCTTGATCGCGGCCCGTGCCTCGGGCGTCCCGACATGCGCCAGCGCCGACAGCGCGATGGACGTGTTGTACGACGGCAGCACCGAGTCGTAGATCCCTCCGTCCGGCTTTCGAAACGACAGGATGTACCGCACGCCCGCGACGACCGATTCGTCCTTGGTCGCGTCAAACCCCGGCGTCATGACCATCCCATTGACGACGAGCGCCGTGATCGCGGGAAAGACCGGTCCGCTCGGCGGGTGCGCCCAGCCGCCGGTCTTCGCGTCCTGCTGGGTTCGGAGCCACGCGGTGGCCTTCTGGATCATCTCGCGGGCACGTTCCTTGTGATCAGGCTCGGCCCCGAACGCCCCCGTCGCCACCAACGCCAGAACGATCAGGATCCGTGTCATCGTGTCGTCTCCTCGGCCTGCGCGATGATAGCGGCGGCGACCACCGCGGCCGTTTCGATCCGCATCGCGTGCGGTCCGAATCGCGCTACCTTCGCGCCCGCGGCCCGGGCCGTTGCGATTTCCTCGTTCGTCCATCCTCCCTCGGGCCCGATCAGCACGCGCAGCACCGGCTCCCCGCACCGCGCGTACCGGTCGCCCGAGGCATCGGCGAGCACGATCGCGGCGCCCGGCGCGAGCGCACGCGCCAGATCCCCGCCCTCCCCTACCTCCAGCAGCCACGCCCGCCCGCACTGCTTGGACGACTCCGCGGCCACTCGCGCCAGCCGCTCGAGCTTGTGCGGACGCGGCTCCACAACCGTGCGCGCCGAGATCAAGGGCATCCACGCCGCGGCGCCCGCCTGGCTCAGACCGTCGATCATCTCCTCGATCCGCGAGCCCTTGGGCGGCGCGGCCCACACCTCGATCCGCGGAGAGTTGGGCTCGGCGATCCGAACGCCCTCGATCGCGACGGTCAGTTCCCATTCTCCGTTCCGTCCCTTGGCGGATCCGGCGACCCGACCCGAGGCAATCCGCCCGCGTCCATCGAGAATCTCGACCGGGTCACCCGACTCGAGCCGCTTGACGCGGATGGCGTGTCGGGCCTCGGTGCCCCCGATAACCAGTTCCGTCTGGGGGGGCGGCACGGGGTCGTCGACATGGATACGGTGGGCGGTCATAGGTCCATCCGCGGGCGGTAGGGGCGGCCCCAATCTACCTTGAGTCCGCCCGATCCTCCGCCGATCATGTTGTAACCGACAGGGGCCCTGATGGCGGAAGCGACGCAGGACAAGCCTAAGGACGCCCTCGACGAGCCCGTCGCCAGGCTGGTCGACCAGATGCTCGCCGCCGCGAGCAAGCCGGATGTCGAAGAGAGCGGCGGCACTCTTGACCGGACGGCCCGAGGCCCGACGAGTAACGGCCTGGGCGGCTATGTGGACCGGATGGTCAACGAAGCCGGTAAGAGCAACGACCTCAATGGCCACATCGACAGAATGGTCACCGAAGCCGCGGCCATCAAAGGCACCGGGAAGACCGTCATGGAAGCGACCGCGCCCCCGCGGCGCCCCGGCATCGAGGCCATCGAAACGTTGGATGAACAGCTGGCGGCAACTGCTGAGGACGTCATCGAAGGCGATTTCGCGGACGAAAGCGGCGCGCCCCTGGGCGCGACACCGGCCCGCCCGGCGCCCGCCGTCCCGATGCCCGCCCCTCCGGGCGCAACGCCTCCGCCGCCGCCGCTTCCTCCCGTGGTCAAGGCGCCCGTCGCCGCTCCTGAGGCCGCTCCGCCCGAGCCCCCGCCGTCCCCGCAGGTGGCCCCTTCCGAGCCGCCGGCAGTTCCCAAAGGCAACCCGCTCGTTCCCGCGTCGAGCATCCTGCCGCCTCGCCCCGAAACAACCGCACCGGCTCCGAAGCCCTCCAAGCGCAACGCCCTTCTCGAACTCGTGCTGCCCCTGATGGTGGCCGTGTCCAAGCCGCTCAAGGGAAGGTCGCGGTTCGTGCACGACGTCGTCGGGTACGCAGCCCTCATCTCCGCCTTCTGGGCGATGGTCTTCTGGGGATGGCTCATCTTCGTACGCGATCCGTCCGCGCCGGAACGCCCCGCGAGTACGACGGCCGCGGCGAAGGCCGACTCGAAAGACCACGCCGCCGCCAAAGAGGCGCCGAAGAAAGCCGCCGAGAAGAAGGCCGAGCCGAAGAAGGCCGCCGGCGGGCACTGATTACTTGTCGGGCTTGGGCTCGGTCGGCTTCGTCAGGCTCTCGCGCCACTGCGCGTCGAGTTCTTCGAACGTGACGCCGAATGCCGCGCTGGTCGCCTCGGCCGGCGTCGCTCCCGCGGCCATCCGCGTGAGCCAGTCGTTGCGTGCGGCGCGCCCGAAGCGATCGGAGATGTACCCGACCATGTGATGCCCCTGCGTGTACACATGGCTGTAGTGGTTCGCCGCCTCCCCCCGGAAGTCGGCCAGCCGCTCCCACTCGATCAGGCCGCCCGACGAGGCCCAGTTCCGAACGGTTCGATCGACACCCGTTCGACCGCGCGAGTAGTTCTCCGCCGAGAGCTCGGCCACACCCTCGAGGATCCACCAGGGAATCGCCGAGGCCTTGTCACCCAGCTCGAACGTGGCGACGTGCCCGTACTCATGGGCCAGGAGCGTCCGGAGCATCCGCGGCCCTGTCCCGGCTCGGGCGAGGATCTTGATGGCCTCGTGGGGCTCGTTCCACCCGCCGAGCGCATCCGTGTAGCTCAGGTAGATCGACTGTTGCAGGTGCTTCATCGACGAGTACAGCTTCACCGGCTGGACGCGCCCGACGATGTCGTCCTCGGTCAGGCCGAAGCCCTCGTGCACGTGCTCGCGGATCGCGGGCAAGATCTCCACGACGACCTTCCCCACGTCCTCCAGGCCCTCGGCGCACAAGGCCCGAACGTTGTTCCCCTCGACGACGATCCACTTCTCCCCCGCGTACAACCACCCGCGCTCGGAATCGTTCGAGAAACGCGCCGGATACTCGAGCGACCGCGACGCACCGCCCTTCATCTTCCAGGTCATCACCACCTTGCCGTCGGCCCATCCGTCCGAGAGCGTCGGGGGCTCCTTGAACCGGAACTCAAACTCGGACGGCACGTGCCGCTCGAGGTCCGCGGCCCAGTTCTGCTGTTCGATCGAGAAGGCCGGGTCGCGCCGGTCCACGCAGTCCAGGTACTCGGCGACCTCGCCCGCGAGCACCGCTCGCGTCATCCGCTGCAACAAGAGGTCGAGCCCCGGGTCCGCCGCGACCATGCGGGCCGGAGTCAGGAGCACGAGCAGAGCGATCAGGCGAATCACGGTTTCTCCTCCTTCAGCGTGCCCCGCCACGCCGCGTCCAGTTCGTCAAAGCTCATGCCGGTCACCTCCCGCGTCGCGGCGTCGACCGTCGCGCCGCCGGTGATCGCCCGCAGCCAGGCGTTGCGCCCGGATCGCCCCCAACGCTGTGAGAAGTAGCCGACGAAGTGGCGGCCCTGCTCGTACGCCAGGTACTTCAGACGCGCCGGAGCCTCGTCGTAATCCGAAATCTGGTCCCACGGCGCAAGTTCCCCCCGCGCCGCCAGCCGGCGGATCAATGCATCGTTGCGGGCCCCCTTGTCCGCGTCGAAGGCCTCCGCCGCGAGTTCCGCCGCTCCCTCGGCGACCCACCACGGCATCCCCTTGGCCTTGTCGCCCAGCTCCCACGTCGCCACGTGCCCGTACTCGTGCGCAAAGGCCCGCGTCCACCCGCGCACGTCACGCGCGTACGTCTCCATGAACTTGATCGACTCGCCCGGCTCGTTCCACCCGCCGAGCACCGTGTCCGGCATGCTCAGGTAAACCCACGCCTTGAGGTGCTCCATGTCGCGGTAGAGCTTGATCTGCTGCGGCGTGCGGTTCTCGATCTCGAAGCCCGCGTCGACGTGCGCCTTGGCAACCGGGAAGGCCGCGAGCACCTGATCGACGACGTCTTCGGCCCCCGGAAAGTACCGGACGTCGAAGCCGTCGGCGGCGCGGACGATCCAGTTCTCACCACGGAAGAACCATCGCGCGGGCTCGGGGCCTTCGCCGTCCGGATCGTCGCGCGTGAAGACGACGGGGCACGAGGCGCGCGCGAAGGGCAGGGCGCGGGCATGCCCGGCGTCGATCGTGTACGTCATCACCAGCGTGAACTCGGCACGGGCATCGGTGAACGCGTCGCCGGCGCCCGGCCCACCGATCGCCAGGTCGAACGCGCTCGGCCGGTGACGGGCGAGGTCCGCGGCCCAGTTGATCTGCTCCATCCGAAAGTTGGCGTCGGCGTCCGAGACGCAGGCGAGGTACGCGTCGGCGTCCGACGCGAGCACCGCCGCTTCCATCCGCGTCAGGACCTCTTCGATCTGGGCGCGGACCGCGTCCTCCGGGGGCGCGCCGAGCAGAGCCAAAAGCAGGAGGACCACGGCAGGAAAGGGTATCCGAAGCGCCGCCCAGGGTGCGAGGATGCCCCCCAGCCGGCCCGCCGTTCAGTTGAATCCGGAGACGATTACGTGCCGTCCATGGGGGCCGCGACCACGAGGTGCCGGTGCGGCGAGTACCGCCCGCGCCGGACAAGGCCCGCCGCGTCGAGTTCCTTCAAGCCCCCGACGATCTCCACCGGCGGCATGTCGAGCTCAGCCCCCAGCCACTTGGCCAGTTGCTGGTCCGTCCCCTCCACCGCCCACTCGACATCGCGACGGATGACGAACTGCAGCATGCCCTTGAGCGTGCCGCGTGCGGCGGGCGAGAGCCGGCGCCACTGCGAGGACTTCAGGAATGGTTCGGAGAGGACTGGTTGCATGGTTCACCGATCGCTTCTTGACACGAATATTAGGCCGCCGATCGCGCGTTGTCGCGTGCCCGCACGCACAAAACAGAGCGTTTTTTTGAGCGATGCCGCGCGTCGGAGCCGATCCCCCGGTCGCCCGGCTCGCTCGCGGACCGGCCGCCGGACTCCCCTACCATTGCCCATGAAACGAGCCCGACTGATCCTCTGGGTCGTCCTCGGCGCGGCCATCCTCATCATCGTGCTGCAGAACTTCCGCCAGGTTGAAGCACGCCTGCTCCTGGTCACGGTGACGATGCCTCTGGCCCTCCTGGTCTTCGTCGTCGCCCTCGGCGGCTATGTGATGGGCCTGTTGACCGCGGCGGCCATGCCCTCGCGCCGCGCGCCGGGGAAGAACCCGTGACGACGCCGGCTCAACCGCCACCGCCCGCGGAAGAGGGCATCGCGTCGCTCTGGCGCACGGTCGTCGACACGTGGAACCTGACGATCGTCGACGTCGACGGCCGGCCGGTCACGATCGGTTCCATCGCCGTCTTCGCCCTGCTGCTGATCATCGGCACCTGGACCTGCCGCTTCATCAGCCGGCGCATCGTCGGGGCCCTGGCCCGGCGCTTCAGCGTCGACGAGGGCGCCGCGGCGGCACTCCAGGCCGTTGTCTTCTACGTCCTGCTGGTTTCGGTCGTGCTGCTGGCGCTCAAGGTCGTCAACGTGCCGCTCACGGTCTTCGCCGTGCTGGGCGGCGCGCTGGCCATCGGCATCGGCTTCGGCAGCCAGAACATCGTCAACAACTTCATCAGCGGTCTGATCATCCTCGTCGAGCGCCCCATCCGCGTGGGCAACCTGATCCAGCTCGGCGAGATCTACGGCACCGTCCGGCACATCGGCGCCCGCAGCACGCGGGTGGTGACCGGGGACAACGTCGAGATCCTCGTCCCCAACAGCTCGTTCCTCGAGAGCAACGTGACCAACTGGACACTCTCGGACGACCAGATTCGAACACGCATCACCGTCGGCGTCGCGTACGGCTCGCCCGTGCGGAAAGTGGAGCAGCTGCTGCTCGAGGCGGCCAAGGCGCACGAGCACGTGCTGCCCGATCCGGCGCCGCAGGTGCTCTTCGCCGACTTCGGCGACAACGCGCTCGTCTTCCAGCTGCTCGTGTGGGCCCGCATCCGGCGGTTCGTCCAGCGCCAGCGCATCGAGAGCGACCTGCGCTTCCGGATCGACGAACTCTTCCGCGAGGCCGGCATCGTCATCGCATTCCCGCAGCGGGACATCCATCTGGACACCCTCCGGCCCCTGGATGTCCGCGTGCTGCCCGCTAACACTCCCGCGCCCGGGAGCGTCTGAACTCCCGAGGCCGGCCCCTCCACGCCCGGTCCACGGAGGAACCCATGCGAACCACCGCCGCCATCCTCGTCCTCATGGCC